>NZ_JBPCXO010000424.1:0-1453 GCF_051008435.1 Endozoicomonas sp.
CGTTCCAGTCGATCACTGGTTTGCTGACACTGGAAACAAAATGGCTTTTAACAAATGAGAACTCATCGGCAAAATGAGTTTGAGCCATTAACTGAGCATCCACGTAATTTTTGAATTCAACAAACTCTGCGACCAGAACTGGAGCTGCACGGCCATGTGGATTTGGGTCATATTCGCCCCAACACCATATACCCAGATAGGATCGACCAACCAATTTCTCCAGCGTTTCAAGTTGACGGGCATCCATTACATGGCCATACACTTTGGATGGATCACGGCTATAAGGATCTACATCTGCTACTCCAGCCCATTCATAAATCAAATTATCCAGAATTGCACTACGTTCACTGACATCTGTAGATTCAGAATATTGTTTTACGAGAGCTTGTAGCTTTTCATTACCCACCATGGCTTGACGCAAGTCATACATCTGTCCAAATGCTCTGGCATCAGGTAATCCAGCTACTTCAGCTGTCAGTTCTATATCAGCGTTATTGATACGATTACCAGCATCAACTTTAAACCAGACATCAGTAGCCGTTCTGCTTTCTCCATTTTCAAGCAGCACACTACCCACCTGACGATGCTCATTACCATTAGCATCTACTACAGAGGAAGCTTCAGATGCAGTTTTGATAGCTTTGATCCCGACATCTGCCAGTGAGGTCATCTCTCCTTCATCATTGATGCCATTATTATTTTTGTCCTGCCAGATTTTCAGCTCATTGAAAACGGCATCTTTCGCGTCAACAACACCATCACCATTGTCATCCAGTTCCGCCAGAACCTGAAAACCATGTTCTGCCAGGGAGCCATCCTGCAGGGAGGTATTATTACCAAAGAGTTCGGAACCGTTGTTAATACGGCCATCATTGTTTTTATCTCGAACCAGAAGCCCATCATCAGGACTGACCCAACCAGTCTGTTCACTCAGGCCATCGTTATCCAGATCGAAGAATGTTTCACCCAGAGCCTGGGTTTCCACCCCATCCCCATCAAGATCAATAACAATTGGGGAAGTCAGTTTCTCAGGACCTGAAATATCTGGCTTTTCTTCTGGCTCTTCCTCTTCTTCCTTTTCTGTTTTAAAGTTGATACCCAAATCGCCTTCAGAAAAGTCAGTAATCGTTAAACTGTCATTGATAGTGAGAGTTTTCCCATTCAGCACATAGGTATTTCCACCACCTTTATATGTGTTTTCTGGATCATCCTCCTTTCTTGTCCCTCCAGTCAAAGTGCGGTTGTTATATTCGACTCGGCCATAGCCATCGCTGTCAGTAATAACATCGCCATCTTTTACTACATATGTATCAAAGCCTTGTCCTCCACTTAGGGGTACAGCAATTAATAATTTACCGGCTCTGGCACAATAGCAACATCCCACTTTCGTAACTCAGGGTTTCGTATGATGTAAGGTTGAATTTCCTTCAATTCAGCTTTACTGAGCTTCACT
>NZ_JBPCXO010000425.1:0-9507 GCF_051008435.1 Endozoicomonas sp.
ACTTCCTCAATGTTGAGTGGTCAGTACCCAGCAAGCGAGCTGCTTCACCAATCTTGACTAATCTCTTATCCATAGTGTGAGATTATGATAGATAATCATAGATTACTCAATACTGTTTCAAACCCTCTGCAGTTGTAGATCGTATACCGAAAGAATGGGCTGGAGGGATGCCAACCAAGGAAGAAACAGGATGACGTTGGCGCAATCACCGCAACCCACCCCTTCTTCAGACTCTGAACCCATGGAACCTTGTGCTCTGCCCTTCAGCGCACTGAGCTATGTGATTCCAGCGATTATTGTGAAAACTTGATCTTGATTGGAACTTCGGTCGCTGTTACCTGGTTGACTACCTATCTCTGTCTGAAGGCAAAGCCAGCAAGCTCAGCGGATTAATCAGGAGCAATAAGTAGACGGGCCGCTAAAACAAGGGGTTTTTGCCAGTAAATGGATGCTCTTCCAGAACCAGGTCGAGATAGACTGAACTTGCCTGAGGGTGGATGGTCAAAGCTTTCGGTTAGAACGACTTTTCCTGACAGGCAGATTCTGTGTACACTCGTAGAAGTTAGACAGACTTGATACAGGGAGTAGCTTCGGGGACAGGGATTGAGGGCCACCGGAAAAAGAGTCATCAACAACGTGCTTAAAACGTCGCCAGTGACTCATGTAAAAGTCTTCAACGGCTTGTGGATAAGAACAAGCTTTTTTACCGTTAACCAGGCAGCTGTGGCCCTGATAGCTATGAATTAAGGAAAAGATGCGTCTTAAATCGATCAAACTGGCCGGTTTCAAATCCTTTGTGGATCCCACAACGGTTCATTTTCCCTCCAATATGTGCGCTGTTGTTGGCCCGAATGGCTGCGGAAAATCCAATATTATTGACGCCGTTCGCTGGGTAATGGGAGAGTCTTCTGCCAAGCACCTTCGTGGTGAGTCCATGACGGACGTTATCTTCAAAGGATCCAATAGCCGTAAGCCTGCTGCAAAGGCTACCGTAGAGTTGATCTTTGATAATAACGAAGGTCGGGTTACGGGTGAATTTGCCGCTTATAGCGAAATTTCCATACGCAGAATGCTCACCTCTGAAGCCAAGAACTTTTACTACCTTAATGGCAACAAGTGCCGCCGGAAAGATGTTATGGATATCTTTCTGGGAACCGGCATGGGACCGCGCAGTTATTCCATCATCAGTCAGGGCATTGTTTCCTCACTCATTGAATCCAAGCCGGAAGATCTCAGGGTTTTTATTGAGGAAGCAGCAGGCATTTCCAAGTACAAGGAACGTCGCCGAGAGACAGAAAATCGTATTCGCCGTACCAACGAAAACCTGGAACGTCTGACTGACCTGCGTGAAGAGATGGGACGACGTCTTGGTCATTTGCAGAGACAGGCTGAAGCAGCAGAAAAATACAAAGAGTACAAAGCCGATGAGCGCCTGAAAAAAGCCCAGCTCCAGGCATTGCGCTGGCAGGGCATTGATGAAAAAGTCAGGAATCAGGAACATGTGATTTCCGAACTGGAAGTTCAGCTGGAAGCCGCCGTCAGTGATCAGCGCTCCTCTGATGCGGGGATGGAAAAAGACCGCGCCCAGCAAATGGAATTGAGTGATCACTTCCATGAAACCCAGGCCAAATACTATGGCACGGGCAACGAGATTACCCGGATCGAGCAAACGCTTCGCCATAAGGAAGAGCGGGCCAAAGAATTGAGTCATGATCTTCAGCAGCTGGATCAAAGCTGGCAGGAAGCTCGTGAACAGATGGCGGAAGATCAATCCCAGCTGGAAATGCTGGAAGAAGAAAAACTGCAGATTGAACCTGAGCTGGAAATGCTTCAGGAGCAGGAATACATGTCCGGTGACTCTCTGGCCCAGGTTGAAGAAGAAGTGCATCGTCTTCAACAGGAATGGGATCAGTTCAGCCAACGCTCCCATGAGCCTCAGAAGGCTGCAGAAGTGGAGCAGTCCCGGATACAACATGCAGAGACCGTATTGGAACGCCTGCAGGCGCGTGAACAGCGTCTGAAAGAAGAAAGCAGCAGTCTGGGTGGGGGAGAAGACCTTGAAGAGATGGAGTTGCTTTCTGAAAAACTGACCGAGCTGGAACTGACCCGCGAAACCCATGAATTAAAACTGGAAGAAACCACCTCTGGCATTGAGGAGAACCGTCTTCAGTTCGATCAGTTGCAGGAAGACCGAGACAGTCATCGTAATGAACTGAGTATGATCAGGGGGCGTCATGCTTCCCTGGAAGCCCTGCAGCAAGCCGCTATGGGGCAGGATACCGGTGTGATGGTCTGGATGGAGCAACATGGTCTGGAGTCAGCTCCCCGGCTGGCTGAGAAACTGCAAGTTGAAACGGGCTGGGAGCTGGCGGTTGAAACCGTTCTGGGCGACAGTCTGCAAGCGCTTTGTGTTGATAATCTGGATCCTGTTGCAGGATTGCTGGGTTCTCTGGAGCAGGGTACTGCGGTCCTTCTCGATGCCTCGGCCCATCAGGTTTCAACGGATGCCAAAGGTGCGCTGCAGGCTCTGGCTGGCAAGGTTCAGGCAGGCAGTGAAGCTCAGGGACTGTTGGCTGGCATCTATGTCAGTGATGCTCTGGAAGCAGCTTTGTCTGCCCGTGGTTCTTTGCAGGCCCATGAATCCATCGTAACAAAAGACGGTATCTGGTTATCCAGAAACTGGCTGCGAATTTGCCGTGAAACGGACAGTCACTCCGGTGTTCTGGCTCGTCAGCAAGAGCTGGAACAGCTGGGTCTGCGGATGGAAGAGCTGGAATCGCTCAGTCAGCAGGTAGAAGAACGTCTGGCTGACGTTAAAATTCAATCCGAACAGTTGGAAACCCATCGTCAGCAGACCCAGCAGCAGATTACTGAACTCAGCCGAACTCAGGGTGAAGTCAGAGCAGATCTCGGTGCCAGAAAAGTCAGACTGGAACAGTTTTCTGAAAGACGCACCCGTCTCCAGCATGAAATTGCTGAATGCCAGGAGTTGAGTCAGGCCGAGCAGGAAAGTATTGGTGAATCCCGTCTGCGACTCCAGGAAGCTCTGGATCGTATGGAAATGGACAGCGGCCTGAAAGAGGATTTGCTGGAGAAAAGAGAGCAGAGCAGAGAGAAACTGGAGCAGGTTCGTCAGCGCTCCCGTCAGGATAAGGACCGTCTGCATCAGTTAGCCTTGAGACAGCAAACCATCAACAGTCAGCTTGAATCGTTGCGAGCGGCTATTGAGCGTCTCAGCCAACAGTCGACCAAGCTGCGCGAACGTCGGGAATTACTCCAGGCATCCTTGTCAGAGTCTCATTCTCCCGAAGGCGAATTGCAGGAACAGTTAGAAATTCTTTTAGCCAGAAGGCTGGAAGAAGAAGAGGCCATGCAGAAAGCTCGCAGTGAACTGGAAGAAGTTGAACAGCGAATGCAGCAAATGGAAAAGAGTCGACAGTCTGCTGAGCAAAAAGCGCAGACAGCCCGTTCAAGGCTTGAAAAGTTAAGAATGGACTGGCAGGGCATGCAGGTCAGGCGTACGACTCTGGCTGATCAGTTGCTGGAAGACCAGTTTGATCTGGACACGGTTCTGGCCAATATGCCGGAAGAAGCTTCAGAACATGCCTGGGAGCAGGAGCTGGAGCGATTGCAGGCCCGGATTGAAAGGCTGGGTGCTATTAACCTTGCCGCTATCGAAGAATACGAAACCCAGTCAGAGCGGAAAACCTATCTGGATGCACAAAATGCTGATCTGGAATCCGCTCTTGAGACATTGGAAAATGCCATACACAAAATCGACCGGGAAACTCGCCAGCGCTTCAAAGTGACCTTTGAAAAGGTTAATACCGGTTTGCAGGAACTGTTCCCCAAGGTCTTTGGCGGTGGTCAGGCATATCTGCAGCTGACCGGTGAAGATCTTCTGGATACCGGGGTGGCGATTATGGCGCAACCCCCTGGCAAGAAGAACAGTACGATTCATTTGTTGTCCGGTGGTGAAAAAGCCCTGACAGCGATTGCTCTGGTATTTGCCATCTTCCAGCTGAATCCATCGCCTTTCTGTATGCTTGATGAGGTGGATGCGCCACTGGACGATGCCAACGTAGGGCGTTACGCCAGAATGGTGTCTGAAATGAGTGAAAAGGTGCAATTCATCTATATTACTCACAACAAGATTGCCATGCAGGCATCCAACCAGCTGGTGGGTGTCACGATGCAGGAGCCAGGTGTATCCAGACCTGTGTCGGTAGATGTGGAAGAAGCAGCGGCAATGGCTGAACTGTAAGTCGGTGACTGTTCATAAAAAGTAGCCTCCAGGGGCTGCTTTTGTATTGTTAAATGGCCTTAAATCTGAGAACCAAGAACCTGAATTAACATATCTTGGATAGAAACGGCCTGCACGGTTGCATAGCCTGATTGAAACAGTTATGACTATTTATAGAGTTTCTCATTGATAAACCGGGGTTTGCGCTTGAAGGGATGACAAATACTCGCCAGAATAGAGTTGTAGGTCAGGGCGCTTAATTGATATTAATTCTGGCGTTTACCGGACAAAGGCTTTACCGGACAAAGGCTTTACCGGAAAATTGTTGTGAAAGTGTAAATAAAAAACGTGTTGTATCAATAATCATAAACAATAGTCTGATTACAAATTATTTTGTTGTAACATGGTAACGATTTTCACCGATTGAACATTTCCAGATATTTGAGTTTTCGGGTTGTTGATTTTCAGACGGCAACAATCCATTGGGTAAACAGGCGGCATGGACATGAGTTTACGAGATTGGTTGGTAATAATCGGAATCGTCGTCATTATTGGCGTTTTGGCTGATGGATACCGCCGTATGCGTCTGGCTAGAAAAAGGGCAACAGAACTGTCTTTCGGTCTTGAAGATGTAAAAGGCAACGAAGAGGGTTTTGGCAGTGAACTGCCCAATGGTGGAGCCAGAAAGTCAGGGGGTCCCACCCAGAAGCTGGAAACAATGAAAAACTGGGTGCGTTCAGAAGAACAGGCCCATGTTCCCGTGCGGGAGCGTATTGAACCAGAAATTTCCAGTCTTGAATCAGAAGCGTCGACTCCAGCCAGAACAGCAAAAGAAGTGCCGGATTGGATGCAGTCTGCCCAAGCTCCGGTGGTTCAGGAAGAGCCAGAGCCAGTCCCTGTTTTGACACAGGTTGATGAAGCTTCGGAAGTACTCTCGGCTGAGCCAGTAATTATGGCAAAAGAGCCAGTGACCAGAACGGAAAAGCCAGCACCCGTGAAGGAGAGTTTTTCTTCTAGATCAGAGAGTGCTGAGGCACCTCAGGCTCCCGTACCTCCTCCGGTTGCAGAAACCAAGCCAGCCCGAGCTGAGAAAAGCCACCGTCCAATTAACCAGGAGAGGCTGGCAGATCGACCCGCAGCCAGTGAAATTCTGGTGATCAACCTGCTGGCTAAAGGCGGTGAGAGTTTTGATGGCGCAAGGTTGTTGCAGAGTCTGCTAGCGACAGGAATGCGTTATGGCGATATGTCGATCTTCCATCGTTATGCTCAAAAGGATGGCACCGGACAAATCCTGTTCAGTATGGCCAATGGTGTTGAACCCGGTACGTTTGATATCGCCAAGCTGGAATCCACCGAGACCCCTGCTGTCACTATTTTTATGGGATTGCCGGGACCTCGCGAACCACTCAAGGCATTTATGTTGATGGAAGAAACGGTCCGTCAACTGGCGCTGGATCTGGGTGGGGAGTTGAAAGACGAACACTTTAGTGTATTGACCCAGCAGACGCTGGAACACTACCGCCAACGTATTCGCGACTTCGAAAGAAAGCAGCTGACCCAAAAGCTGGCTGACTGATTTACTCCCACACCATGAATCTGAAATCCCCCGGAGACTCCGGGGGGACTCTGTTGAAAAGCTGAGTAGAAGGATTCAACCTGCATACTCTTTTCATTGATGACGCTGATCAGCGTCATTTTTTAAGTAATAGAATCATGACTCAAACCACCCTCTCTCTTAAGGACGCCGAGCAGCAAATCCAGGGCCTGCGAGAACAGATAAATGATCATAACTACCGTTATTATGTTCTTGATGACCCAAAGATTGCAGATGCCAGCTATGACCGGCTGATGCAACAGTTGAAGGCAATAGAGACGGATTATCCACAGCTGATCACTTCTGAGTCACCCTCACAGCGGGTGGGTGCAGCACCGTTAAAGGAATTTGGACAGATTCGCCATGAACTGCCCATGTTATCTCTGGACAATGCTTTCAATGAGGACGACCTGAATGATTTTGATCGCAGAGTAAGGGAGCGCTTGGGAGCTGACTCGGCAGTGGAATATGCCTGTGAACCCAAGCTGGATGGTATTGCTGTCAGCCTTCTTTATGAGAATGGCCTGCTGGTTCGTGGGGCTACCCGGGGAGATGGTACGACCGGTGAAGACATTACCATGAATGTTCGCACCATTGCTTCCATCCCTTTAAAGCTGGTGGGTGAAGGCTGGCCAACCCGTCTGGAAGTGCGTGGTGAAATTTTCATGCCCAAGGCCGGTTTTGAAAAGCTGAATCAAAGAGCTAAAGCCCGGGATGAAAAGGTTTTTGTTAACCCCCGAAATGCTGCCGCTGGCAGTCTGAGACAGCTTGATTCAAAAGTGACGGCCAAAAGACCCCTGGACATGTACTGTTACAGTGGCGGTATCGTAGAAGGTGGCGAGTTACCCGAGAAACATGCCGATATTCTTGAGCGTTTTAAAACCTGGGGGCTGCGGGTCAATCCTGAACTGCGAGTAGTAGAAGGGGCTGCTGCCTGTGCAGCGTATTTCACACGAATGAGTGAGAAACGTGCAAGTTTGCCCTATGAGATTGATGGCATTGTTTACAAGGTCAACAGTCTGGCTATGCAGGCACAACTGGGTTTTGTCGCTCGTGCTCCCCGATGGGCGATTGCTCATAAATTTCCTGCTCAGGAAGAAATGACGATCCTTAAAGATGTCGAGTTTCAGGTAGGTAGAACCGGTGCTATCACTCCGGTTGCTCGTCTGGAGCCGGTTTTTGTGGGCGGTGTTACGGTGAGTAATGCAACGCTCCATAATATGGATGAAGTGGCTCGCCTGGATCTCAAAATTGGCGATACGGTTGTGATTCACCGGGCCGGTGATGTGATTCCAAAAGTGGTTCGAACGATTCCCGACCGAAGACCTGATGATGCCCGGGTTATTGAGCTGCCTGAACGCTGCCCGATTTGCGATTCAGACGTTGAAAGAGATGAAGATGAAGCGGCAGCCCGATGCACCGGCGGTCTTTATTGCTCAGCCCAACGTAAGGAAGCAATCAAACACTTTGCTTCCAGAAAAGCCATGGATATTGACGGTTTGGGTGATAAGCTGGTTGAGCAGTTTGTTGAGCAGGGGCTGGTGAATAATGTAGCCGACCTCTATAAGCTGACAGTAGAACCCATAGCCTCTCTTGAGCGAATGGGTAGAAAGTCTGCGACCAACCTGGTGAATGCCCTGAAAGTCAGTCAGAAAACGACGCTGGCCAGATTTATTTATGGGTTGGGGATTCGAGAGGTCGGTGAAGCAACAGCCCAGAGTCTGGTGGCGCATTACCGTGATCTTGAAGCCATTAAGACTGCGACGGTAGAACAGTTACAGGAAGTCGACGATGTAGGCCCTGTGGTTGCGGCTCACATAGAAAAGTTTTTCCAGCAAGAGCATAATCTGGAAGTGATTGATGAGTTGCTGAAAGTAGGCATTCACTGGGAAGAAGAAGCTGAGCCAGAAGAGGGGAAGGCTCAGCCATTGGAAGGTGAGGTTTGGGTACTGACAGGCACTTTGCACAATATGACCCGGGATGAAGGCAAGGCCAAACTGCAGAAGCTGGGAGCCAAGGTGACAGGCTCCGTCTCAGCGAAAACCAGTGCTTTGCTGGCGGGCGAAAAAGCCGGTTCCAAGCTGACCAAGGCTCAAAATCTTGGTGTTCGTGTCGTTACAGAAGATGAATTTATTAATTTGATGCAGGAATGGGGAGGCTGACAAGTGAAACGGGGGCTGGCGCTGATCGTTACAATAACAGGATTTCTTTTTCTGACCGGTTGTGCCAGCACAACACCTCCTGCCAATCCCCATAACCTCTGCAGTGTTTTCAAGGAAAAGCGCAGTTGGTATCGCCACGCAAAAAAAGCGAATGAAAAATGGGGGACTCCGATCCAGATCATGATGGCGATCATGTATCAGGAGTCTTCATACCGTCATGATGTAAGGCCTCCCAGACCCTGGTTTCTGTTTATTCCCTTACCCAGAAATTCATCTGCCTACGGTTATGCCCAGGCGCAGGATGGTACCTGGGATATGTATCTGAAAGAGAATGGGGGCTGGTTCAAAGGTCGTGATGATTTTGAAGATGCCATAGACTTTATCGGCTGGTACACCAATAGAACCCGACGCGTCAATGGTGTTTCTCTCTGGCGTGCTGACCTTCTCTACCTGAATTACCATGAAGGCTGGGGTGGTTATAAACGGGGTACTCATAAAAAGAAACCCTGGCTGATGAATACCGCGAAAAAAGTCCATGGCCGGGCTTCTAACTATGGTGCACAGTTGCGTCGATGCGGCCTTTGAACGTCCCTGTTCAAACCGTTAGCTGAATCAATCAGGCATTATCGGGCTCGTGGTTCTCTGTCGGTTCTTCCGGCTCTGATAGGGGTGAAGTGGCCGGAACCTCTGTTGAGCTGACAGACTCTTCAGTTGTCTCTTCAGTTGTCTCTTCAGTTGTCTCTTCAGTGGCTGTTCTGGTTTCTGTGTCAGTAGCGGTTGTGGTTTGTTCCGGCTCTATAGAGGTGATGAGTTCTTCAGAAGGCACGGTATTTTCGGTAGTTGTTTCTGTCCCCGCCGCTTCTGTAGTCTGATCAGGACGATAGGAAAGATACAGTCTGCCTGTTTCTCTTAAATCAATGACCACCCGCTCATGCTTTCTTAAAAAGCCCTGTCCAAAAAACTGATCCCAGCCAGGGCGATCTCATTTGTCTTGGGGCAATAAAATTATCCCCCAAATCTGGCATCCTGCAACCTGATTCGCAGGATGCCGTCAATGACCTTTCTTGATCTGTTTTCTGATTTGACTAAAGTTCGTGCTGATAACCATCGCTACCCACTTCCTCATCTTGTATTCATTGAGAGTTTTGCAAGGGGCCAAGATCACCCGTTACCAAAATTAGCAGGTGCCATCAATGCGTAAGTCCTATAATTGTGTTTTGAGGATATACCCATCGCCTTTCAAGATGCTACGTTGTTGTCAGCGTTCGGCAACTGCTCCTGCGTTGCTCTATCTCCTGCATCCATGCAGTCGTCGCTCACCGGGATGCCGGACCATCCGATCACCTACTACTCGTAAGCTCACGGAGATTCGCTCTCTTGTCGCCTAGGAGCCTGACCGAGAATAGGTTATTCAGATATCCAAAATCACAAAATGAGCAAAAAACATCCATATCTCCGACGTGATTTGCTCATTTTTACAGATTGGCAGCCTTTTACCGCCTTTATGC
>NZ_JBPCXO010000426.1:0-3568 GCF_051008435.1 Endozoicomonas sp.
TTCCAAGCACACAGGTCGCCCCGGTTGGCTGGCAGTTTGGAAGGGGTGGGCAAAATTACAGACCTGCGTTGAAGGCTGGCGCATAGCGCGCCAGTTCTTGGGTGTAGAGATGTGATAAAGAGATAGCTCAAGGGAGAGGGGTTGAGAAAAAAGATGGTTAAAAGCCTACCAAAAGGTTGTCTCAGTCATCCTTGAATGCACATAGGTTAACGAAACAACGGAAGCAGTGCTTCATAAAAGCGGTCCCGGGTGGAATGCCGTGTTGCTTGAGTGTTTTCAGGGGGATGATCGCAGACCCGAAAAGTATCCAGCCCGGCGCTTCTACCTCCGACGATATCGGCTATTTCATTATCACCCACCATTAATGATTCACCTGCGTTTGCTCCAGCCATTTCCAAAGTGATCTCATAGGCCTTGCAATAGGGTTTTCTGTAGCCGATGTCTGAAGACCAGATCACATGATCGAAGTAGGGGGTCAGTCCTCTGTGATCAAAGTCTTCCTGAAAGACAGCTTCCGGTCCAGTGGCATTGGAAAGCAAAACCACTTTCACCCCTTTGTTTTTCAGAGCCTTGAGAATGGGCAAAGTATATTCATAAAGAGTGCCAGAGCGGCAGAATGCTCTGAGATGCTCTATGCCAACAGCCTCATGAAAAGGTTCATCGTACTGTGCAAAAGCATCAGACCAGACTGTTTTCCAGTCTGGCTGTTCACGCTGATCCGGCCGATACAGTGAGACGATTTTTTGCTCGATGACCTCGCCTATGTCATCCGCCTTTTCAGAATTACAGACGGAACTTAAACAGTGAGCCAGTGATCCCACATCGCACAAAGTGTTTCCGTAATCAAAGATGACTGTTTTATACATTCAGGGCCGTCAGTAACAGGACAACAGACAACACAAGGCCTCCAATATAGGTGCCCAGTGCACCGATGAAGCGCATAGGATTAGGTTTGGCCATCGTCGCCGGTAGCAGCAGACCCAGGGCCAGCAGGTAACGACAGAAAGTCACCAGAATCATGGTCCAGTTCACCCAGTCTGCGGATTGGGACTGTCCCAGTACATAAAACACAATGGCAAGAATCGGAGCGTATTCTATTGTGTTGCCGTGGGCTCGCTGGGCTTTGTAGAGTGGACAGGTAGGATCATCTTTAGAGCCAAAGGCGGTCATCGTTTTGGCTCTGGTCATTGAAACATTAAAGCCTAATGCCAGGCACAAAATAGCCAGCAGGGCAATACAAAGTAGAGGGATAGACATGCGAAATCTCCGTTTTTGGCTGTCTTTAGTTTATCGGGAAAATCCTTCCACCTTAAGAATGAAAAGATTTTCTCTGTTTATGCTGCCTTCATAGCCAAGATGTGTTCGGCTGCGGATGATCACACATCGTTTTCAGACAAACAGGACTGATTAATCCATTAGGAACAGTCCCTTTTGATTAAACTAGATATCTTAAGTTATTACTTCAGCTTTCCTCAAGCCCTGTCAGTTCTTTTATCCGTGTAGGGAAACCATCAAGGCTTTCCTGGTTGGCCTGCAGCCAGTATTTCTCAACCCCCTCCTGACCCCTGCGTTCAAAAGATTTGTTCAGGGTGTCACGACCCTGCTGAAATTCATAAAAGGGGACTGCTGTACCGCACGAACTCTGGGTCTGGTCAATATCCAGAACAAACACCTGGCGGGTACCAGGTGTTTCAGGAAAGAGAGAAATATAAGACGGCCAGTCGTCATCGTTTCGATGCAATACCCGGGCTTTGCCGTACAATCTCAGAATCAATGGTGCACCTTCAAAAGCACAGAACATAATGGTCATGCGCGGATTGATCTGAACGTGAGCAGAACTTTCATTGCCACTGCCCGTGAGATTCAGCCAGGCAATCTGGCGATTGGAAATGACTCGAAAGGAGTCCATTCCTTTGGGGGAGATATTAACCGTGCCTTCTTCTGCGGCCGTTCCGACAAAGAACATTTTTTGTTGTTCAATGAAGCTGGCCTGATCTTCAGTGATTTCCTGATACAGCTTTCCCATGGTAATGACCTGCTTTTTCTTGTTTAAAAGAGCTTTAATTTGCAGAGGCGTTTTTATTCTACTCTTGAGAAACGGTAATCGGTACTGCCATCTTCACTGCGAATAAAAAGAAAAGGGGTTTTATTGTGGGTTATATTGTTGTCTGCTTCATCAGAAAAAGGACTTTTAGTACCCATAGGATGTTGGCTGAGATAGATCGTGAAGGATTGCATTTTCCTCAGATACTCAGGATTCATAGCCTTGGCATAATCACAACGTTTGTCGTGCAACATGAGTTTAAACTGACCGGCAGTCCGAGCCTTTTCAGATTTGTAGGAGGCTTTGCAGACGACAGGCTTATTAATGTTTTCTCCGTTTCCAAAGCTGATGGAAGTGTCTGTAATGGTCAGACGGTTCATGATTCCCAGCGTCGGAGTGTCATCACCTTCCCATTGGCCAAGATAATCCCTGGGCAGTTGGCTGCAACCACCCAGCATGAAGAGAGTTAATAAACTTGCAAGAGGGGCTTTCATCAATCAATACCTGCTTTATAGAGGCTGTCTCAAAAGGTAGCGAGCGCAGGCGGGACAAGGCAAAAAATGGCGAAAAAGCGGAGTTTACATAGAGTAAATGAGCATTTTGAGTCATTTTTTAACGCCGTATCGGCAAGCGCAGCCCTTTGCGACAGTCTCTATAGCCTTGGGAGCCTGGCTCAGAGTATAGAAGGCATGCCTGTTTCAGTGACTCAGCCGTATTTGATTTTGTTGACCGCTTCTTTCAAATGGTGTGTTTTATCAAGATCTATGTCGTAGAGGTTGGCTAGAGCGCAGACGTAATAGAGAATGTCGTATAATTCTTCCGCAACTGAGCCCTTCAGGCTTTCCTGATCAGGCTGACCGGTCTTGCCCTTTCGGATCGCTTCAGACAGTTCACCGGTTTCTTCAATCAGTTTCAGAAAGTATCCGTGAGGCTGATCTGGATTGAAGTCGGAGTCTTTTATCTTTTGTTGTAACTCACTCAGTTGCATGGTTGACTGCTCTTTGTCTTGTTTATTTTGTTTCAATCAGCTGGAGCAATTCTTCCAGGGTATGAAATAAATGACAAGGGTTATGTGGGTGGAGCTCACTGTAAGGGCCGTGGCCCCATAAAACACCAGCCGCTTCCAGCTGATTATTGTGAGCCGCGATAATGTCTACTTCCCGATCGCCAATCATGAGTGAGTTGTGATTGATTTGCTGCTCTTCAAGAAGTCCTTTCAGTTGCGATGATTTTTCAATTCCTATATCGCCGCCATCAACGCCGCCATCAACAAAGTGGAAGTAATTGCTCAATTCAAAAAGATCAAGAATGCGTTCTGCAAAATCTTTTCTTTTGGAAGTACAAACACCCAGAGTCAGCTCTGCGTGCTGACTTAATGTCCTGAGCACGTCCTTCATGCAGGGCGTAAGCTCCAGACAGACTGACGTATCAGTATTTTTGTGCCATACCTTGTTGCCATAGCAGAGGTATTTTAAATGGCTGAATACGTCACCTTATGCGAAAGGCTTCATAACCTTTCTGACT
>NZ_JBPCXO010000427.1:0-8830 GCF_051008435.1 Endozoicomonas sp.
GACACGTTACAGCTCGACCTTAAACCCTACACAAGAGTGGCGTAAGACATACTCCGGTATGCAGCCGTGTTGACGGTGTAGATAAACCCAGAGAATCACTGATTGTCGCAGGTTTTTAGTAGCGGATTATGAAGTCAGCGCCTGTATTGGAGAATGGGTACTCGGCCACGACCTTCAAAGGGCATTATCGGGAAGGCATACCACTCATCTTGCCATCTGCGCCAAAACCGCTATTCAAATGGGTCATCAAGTCTGCCAGGGACTTAAGCACCTGCACGATCACAACATTCTGTACCGCGATTTAAAACCCGAGAACGTCATGTGTTCTGTTTCAGACACCGGACAGATCAGCGTCAAACTGATTGATTTCGGCCTTAATAAAACCCTGAAACCCGGCAGTACAACCAGCAGCTTTTGTGGCACTCCGTCTTATTTGGCCCCTGAAATACTGGTTGGGGACAAGCAGACCCGTCAATACAACTTGCAAGTAGATGCCTGGACGCTGGGCATTTTGCTCCTGGAAGTCACCTGTGGTTATTTGCCAGCCAATAACAATGGTCACTGGAAGAATAGAGGGGTACTCAACAGAGATGAACAATACGAGAACATCAGAGAATTTGCCGACTTTGCCTCCTACGAAAAGACAGTAGCGCTCAACAAGCATTACCCTGAGTTCTTTGGAGAGAATCAAAGGCTTCTGGAGCTAATCGTCAACCTGACCGAAGAGGACCCCAAGACTCGTATGACAATAGACGATGCTGCTCCCCAACTCTCAGCCCTGGCTTCCCAATCTCTGTTATCAACGACCCGCCGAAAAAGAGCCTCAAAGAGCCACGCTCAACGAAGAAAGGGCGTAAAGAGAAAGTAGTATTTAATTTTTGTGACTACATTTGTTTGATGTTTGTCGACATAGAACACGCACGCTCTCTATGAACAGGTTGATGCAAAATCTGCTGATATTAGCCTGTGGTTTCACTGTGACACTTATGCTTTCCGGCTGTTTCTCTTCTGATGCCCACCAGGCTCTGGGGACACTGGAGAGAGACAGAGTCACTCTGGAAGCCACTGCTTCTGAACTGATCACAGACATTTTAATACCGGAGGGCAGTCCGGTTAAAACAGGCCAGCTGATCCTGAAGCTGGATAATCGCAAGCAGCTTGCAGCGGTTGCTGCTGCCTCTGCCGAAGCTGCAAGGGCACGAGCCTATCTGGATGAAATGGTCAATGGAGCCAGAATCGAAGACATTGCGGCAGCCAGAGCCAGTGTCAGACAGATAGAAGCCAGACTGGTAGACGCCAACAAAACCTTCCAGAGAAACGAAGTACTGCTGCAACGCAAACTGATCAGTCAGTCTGAGCTTGATCAGGCAAGAGCAGCCCGGGACGCACTGAAAGCAGAAAAGAACAATGCCCGGGAAAAACTACTGAGCCTTCTCAATGGCAACCGATCTGAAACGATTGAACAAGCCGAGGCTTCTCTGAGCAAAGCATTGGCCAATCAGACTCTGGAAGAGATAAAGCTGGACGATCTGGCCCTATACGCCACAAGAGACAGTTGGCTGGACAGCCTGCCCAGACATTTGGGAGAAAGGGTTTCAACGGGCAGTACTCTGGCCATCCTGCTGGTGAATGAAGCCCCTTACGCGCGAATTTATGTCCCGGAACCTCATAAAGCCTCCCTTCATGTAGGCGACCATGTAACGGTGCATATTGATGGCGTCGATAAAACCTTTCTTGGCCAGGTACGCTGGGTCTCTCTGGATCCTGCGTTCACTCCCCATTACGCACTGAATGAAAAAGAACGATCCCGACTGGTTTACATGGCTGAAGTACAGCTTCCTGAAACCGCTTCAGATTTACCATCCGGCCTGCCTGTGCAAGTGGATCTACCCCTATGACTCGCCTGGCGATCTCAGCCAAAGGACTCACCCGCACCTTTGATGACTTTATTGCGGTGGATCGACTGGATCTGAGCATTGAAGAAAAAACCATCTTTGGCTTTCTTGGCCCCAATGGCAGCGGCAAGTCCACCACACTCAGAATGTGGGGCTTTTACAGGTTGGCTGACGCCCAGCCATGGCGATATCAGTGTTTTGGGACTGACCATTCCAAAACAGGCTGAAGCCCTTCGTCTCCGGCTCGGTTACATGACCCAGAAATTCTCTTTATACGACGATCTCACTATAGAAGAGAACCTGAAGTTCATGGCTCAGGTTTTTAATCTGCCCGGCAGGGAAGTCAACAGACGAATAGAAGCTCAGCTCAACACCTACGGACTGGATCAACGCCGTAAGCGAATGGCAGGCAGCCTCAGCGGTGGACAACGTCAGCGTCTTGCTCTGGCAGCAGCAACTTTGCACGAACCTGAATTATTGTTGCTGGATGAACCCACTTCTGCCGTCGATCCGGAGAACCGCAGGGATTTCTGGGAAACCCTGTTTGACCTCTGTGACCAGGGTGCCACTATTCTGGTCTCCACCCACTATATGGATGAAGCTGAGCGATGCCATAAC
This sequence comes from Endozoicomonas sp., assembly GCF_051008435.1. Taxonomy (GTDB): domain Bacteria; phylum Pseudomonadota; class Gammaproteobacteria; order Pseudomonadales; family Endozoicomonadaceae; genus Endozoicomonas_A. Next base: position 2,514 of record NZ_JBPCXO010000427.1, read on the forward strand.
CTGGCAATTCTCGAGGGAGGGATCAAGCAGGCTGACGGATCACCCAAGCAACTGATGGCGGATATGAAAGCCACCGTTCTGGAGGTGGATGGCACACATCTTCGACAGATCAGGGAAATCCTGACCGCCCAACCAGAAGTGTTATCTGCGGCCCAACAGGGCGCTCGTCTGAGAGTATTGGTCAACAACCGAGTCAGTGAACCCGAACACTGGCTTACTAACCAATGGCCGGAGGCAATGAAAGACAGAACCATTACAAGGGTACGCCCCAGTCTGGAAGATGTTTTTGTTCATTGCACAGGGCAGCGGCGGCAATGATGGAAAAGCGTTCATCCTATGAGAGCATTAGCCGCAGTCTTCAAAGAATCTCGTCCATTCTGGTGAAAGAGTTACGACAGCTGTCTCGTGACCGACCGACTTTTGCAATGATTGTGGTTATTCCCCTGATTCAATTGTTACTGTTTGGTTTTGCAATCAATACCGATGTCCGGGAATTACCTGTCACGGTGGTGGATGACAGTCGCACCTACTTTAGCCGGGCTCTAGTGGATGCTCTAAATGCGACTCAGGTGATCCAGATTGTCCGGCAGGATGCCACTCCCCAGGAAGCCGAAAGGGCTCTCCAGAGTGGAGAAGTCAGGGCCGCGCTGATCATTCCATCGGACTTTAATCAACGATTGAACGACAACCGGACTCCGGCTCAATGGCTGGTTGATGGTTCCGACACCATGATCAGTTCGGCCATTCTTAAGCTTCAGACAATGCCCTACTCTGCTATCCCCGGTATCCAGTCGCTATCTCCAAAAGAGCTTTTTGAAGTCGTGCTCTATTACAACCCGGAGCAACGATCCGTGGTAAACATTGTCCCGGGGCTGGTCGGCGTCATTCTGACCATGACCATGATTATGTTCACTTCTGCCGCTTTGGTACGCGAACGGGAGAGGGGCAACCTTGAATTGTTGATCGCAACACCCGTCCACCCCATGGAACTGATGATTGGCAAGATCGTTCCTTACATTTTTGTGGGGTTTATTCAGACAGGGATCATTATCTCACTGGGACATCTGATCTTTGATGTCCCTTTTGTTGGCAGCATAATCCAGATGCTGCTGGCTACCATGCTGTTCATTTCTGCCAGCCTGACACTGGGACTGATTATCTCAACTTGTACAGAAACACAATTGCAGGCCATGCAGATGACCGTGTTTATTCTGCTGCCATCAATCCTGCTATCAGGGTTCATGTTTCCTTTTGAAGGGATGCCCGTTGCTGCTCAATGGCTGTCCGAGCTTTTACCTGCCACTCATTACATGCGTTTAATGAGAGGCATTGTTTTAAGGGGGGCTGAAATACAGTGTATGGCCAGTGACGCCGTTTACCTTGGAGGATTTACCATTGTCGGATTGATGGTAGCAGCAAAACGATTCAAGAAGAGCCTCGATTAAACGGCTTTGTAAAAGACTCAGTGAATAACTGCGCCCTATTAAAACAAAACAATGAGAACTCATATTCTTTTTTAAATCAAAGATCTCAATAAAAAACAAAGCATACTATTCGTTTTATATTTGATGAACACAATTATTATACGGTTCGGTCCTGTTACCCAATAATCGCCTTCACACAGCAACAGCAATGAATAAATGTGAAGTTATTTAAAACTCTATTCCTGCTGACTCTGCTATTAATAAGCCGCTCCTCTTTTTCCGGCTGGAATCTTTATACCTTTGATGGACGACCCGTTAAATTTGGAGACAGACCCCTGCTCATTACCACACTGGGAGGAACCCGAGTATTAAACAAGGATCCCATCATAATGGATGATGTGAATGCCATTGGCTTTCTGGATTACGCGGGCATTTTCCCAGAGGATTTCTCGACAGCGAATGCTTTGACTTCAGAAGTCCTGTCTATGCAGAGCACTCAACGATTTCTGACATACTTTAAACGTTCGGGATTACCGCTTGATTTCAATGGTCGCGTGATTATTAAAGCCCATGGTAACGCCTCGGGTCAGGTAGGGTTTGCTTATGGTGAAACAGAAGTAGATCTGGATAACCCCACTATGGCCGGCAGAGTCCAATTCGATATCTACGATGTGGCAGTTAAACTCAGAACATTTTTCAAGGCATTCAAAATACCCGTCAAGCAGATTGAACTTTATATCTGTTGCGAGGACAGCACTAAAATTTTTGACCGATTCTATGAAGGCTTTCAAGCAGGCTTTGAGCACCTCAAAGTGATTGGGTTTAAAACCAAGGTTGGATTGACCCGTCGGGGGAGGTAAATATAGATATTTTGCACTGACAGATGATCCTGCCAATCCTTATGTTGTCGGCGCTACAGACTACCTGGTGAAAGGGATGCTGCCTGAGCAGGAAGAAGCAAAAAAATGATCATTGTTAAAACCAAAGGCAACCCTGAGCCCGCTTCTATGCCCAACGTTCCTCCCTGGAAAGATCAGTGCCAACCCAAATAAATCAGCCTACCACCTAATGATGAATACCTTACAACGACTTTTTATGGTTTTGCTCATTTTCTACCCGTCTTATGGTCATGCAGGATGGAATCTGACTACCTATGACGGAAAGGTCATTCCCTTTGGTGACCGCCCCGCTCTCATCACTACCTGGGCCGGACGAGAAACCCTGTTTCTTGATCCTGCTATGGCTGACCCTGAAAATGCTATTGGGTTCTTGGATTTTGCCGGTATTTTTAAAGAACCGTTCAGTCATATTCCTTCTACGATGATGGAAGCTATCTCTATGCAACGAACTCGCCATAATCTTATGTTTTTCAAAAAGTCGGGCCAACCGCTGGATTATAATGGCAGAGTGATACTCAAAGTTCACGGTACGAAAACAGGCCAGGTTGGCTTCCAGTTTGGTGAGCATGCCAATCAATTGGACAGAGAGACACTGGATGGCACGGTTGTATTTGATATGTACGATGTGGCCGTCCGATTAAAAGTATTTTTTCGTCGATTTAACATACCCGTCAAACAGGTCGACCTTTATGTGTGTTGTGATGACGAAGCAGGCACTATTACTCAACGTTTCTACGAAGGGTTTCAGGATGCCTTTCAGAATATTTTGATTCGAGGATTTAAATCAGTCGTAGGGGCTGTAGGTAAAAGCGGACAGTATCTAAACTTTCAGATTACTACCAACGAGGATGACCCTCGCCTTGCTGTCTCACTTCCAGATTTTATGGTTAGAGCCAAACTTCCGGATAACCCTGAGGCTAAAAAACACATTATAGAGAAAACCAAGGGCAACCCTGAGCCGGTCGAAATCCCAGAAACACCGAAGATGAAACAAGAATGTGATAGGAAATAACCTCCGAAAAACAGGCGAGACTTCTCAGTCATGGAAGAGTCCAACTTACATCAAAGTAAGGAAGATTGATGCATGAACCCATTAGACGCAGACAATCTCAAGACTTTTGACAAAAGAGTTTCCAGTTCAATTAAAAAACCCTTCAAATATTAATTATATTTATATACTACCTGTAGGTTTTAAAAAGAATCGTTTTCCTGACATGAAGTACAAGAATTTGGTTTTCATACCGTTCACTCTCATTGCTTTGTGTCTACATGCTGACGATAAAAATGAAATTGATTACTCATTTACTTTTAGAGCATTGTCATTTCAATGGCTTGCTTTCTCGGCAGACTATTTCATAAACCCGGTCAATCAAGGACGAGTTAATCAACTTCTCATAACGCGTGCACTTGATGGACTGACTATATTCGAAAGCAAAGAGTTGGAAGAATTATTAAACAGAAAGAAGGAAACGTTTGATCAAAAGGCGGAGCGGGGGTTTAAGTATGTTGAAAAACTGCCCGAGCTTTTAAATGGACTGCCAGAACACTTTCCCGACTATAACCGCCTTGCACCCACTCTCATCCGCCTCTCCAGGTTTCCCATAGACTGGGCTGACGACATCAGCGATTTTTTACATGGTCTGATGAGTGCTTTGCTCGAACAGGCAGAGGAAATTATTGAGCAGGTTGATACTCAGAGCTTTAATCTAAACACCTCATTGAACAGCCTGCATCAAAGAGTGAATCATGTGGTAGAAGAAAATATCGTTAAGCCCTCTATCATGCCATCAAGCCAATACCTTTCCCTGACACTCTATGATTCTCGTCATCAGAAACTGATGGCTATGGAAGCCCTGAAGCCTGAGTATCAACACTCCTTTGTCTCTCATACTCTCTTTCGACTCAACACCGCCTATTATCTTGATGCCGATGAACTGGATCGATCGGATTACGCGCGGTTCTATCGACTGGCCCAAATTGCCGGACTCCAAGACATTACGGTCTTTCATATAGGGCAATTGTCCGGTCGGCTAAGAGCAGAATTTGTGAATCTTTTCACGACCCTGGATAAGATGCTTTCGTCTGATATGCCGGTGAACCCTCAACGGGTCATCAGCTTTCTATGGTCCAGAAAAACGGGGATTCTTCCCTGCCTTATGTCCGATAAAGATAGAAATGGGCCAATCAGGGTTCCGGAATGGAGTGCGCATCATCAATTATTCCTGAACCTGGAGATTGAGGACAGTGAACTCACTAACCTTCGCTTACTGGGTTATCACTCCCCTGTTTCACTTTGTCTTAACACCCTATTAGACAACCTGATGAGAGATGAGCCTGAAAAACGTTTTTCTGCCCGGGAACTGGCTGATTTGCATAGCATTGGAAGGCAACTGGTAGAACGAACGACCCTGGATAAAAAAGGTTCAGTCATACTTCAGGTTTCACCCGCTACTTATCTCTATCTCTCTCATACGGAGAGTGAAGTCAGCCTGGTTAGCCAACACACCATCAGAAAATTCTCAATGAATGCCTTTAAGCACTTCTATCGACAAGTTATGGGGACTGACTTCAAGTTTGATATTCTTGAACAGGCCTATATTCAGTCCGATGAGGATTTTAAATACCCCACTGGAGATTGCGGGGTCCTGTTGAGAAAACACCGTATTTCAAATTTTTCAGACTATCGCCTATTCGCCGTCAAACACCATCCTGATAAACACCGTGATACAACAGAAGAGGATGCAGAAGATTTGAGTGCGATCAACAGTTGTGTACACACAAAAGCCATCAGGGATTTTTTTAAGACGAAACAAGAACAGCTGGTAGGAGAGCATCTGGAGCAGATTCAACTGTCCCATAGTTTTATCAGCAGACTGGTAAACGAGCTGCCTTTTTTTGAAATACGCTTATCCCGTCAAGAACAAACGAGCCTTTATACCGAAAAACATGATATCAAATGGGAGATGGAAGAGAACGGGAACACCTTAGATGAATGGGAACTGGATGAAGACTGGGATGACCATTAAATAACATGCCCCACTGATTGGCAGAATTAAAAAAAATAGACGACCACTCAATTAGTTAACAGGTTAGATAAACGACTGACAGGTTATAGATCTATAACCATTGTTTATTTTGTATTTTTATAACCCTAAGCAATAATCGCCCGCTCTCACATTATCCCATCACCCCGAGCAAAAAAGAGATTTCTTCGCGATGATCACGAAGCAGCAGTATCTCGGTGTCGCACTGGCGTTAACATCGATTGCATTGGGCAGCCTTTATCTTGGCTCAACTATTTTTTTCCGACTTCTTTTAGGACTGGCCCTGGGCTATGTGCTGGTTCGAGGCTCTATTGGTTTTGCTGGTAGTGTCAATCGCGCCTATAAAAGCGGTTCAACCCGTCTGATGGTCGTCTTGATGGGCATGTTTGTAGGAACTGCTGTCATTAATGCCGTTCTGGTAATGAATGCAGAACCGGGAACCTACAACTTATGGGTTAATCCTATTAATGCCGGACTGATTCTCGGGGGATTGCTGTTCGGTTTTGGTATGAGCTTTTCTTCTTGCTGCGCTACCGGGGTGCTGGCCCGCATCAGCTCGAAAATGCCAATGGCTTTGATTACTCTGTTCTTTTTCTGTCTGGGGGTTTTTGCCGGTTTTCCAATCCAGAAAGAAGCCAGCTGGATTACGGACACCTGGGTTTCTTCATCCAGCTATCCAGAACAGGGCGTCTTTCTTCCAGACTTGATGTATAGGAATTTCAAAGCACAGGTAGAACACCTTTCGTCGTATAGTTTTGCCGGATTTTCCTGAGAAGCAGTCAGGCTGTTTTCCCTGATTCTAAAAAACATCAGTTTTACAGGGAATACACCTAAATAATTACATAAGACAGAGTAATAAACTGTCTCTGTTTGCATCAGACAGACCAATCCTGCTATACCAGAGCAACAGGTCTCCCGAGGGCAAGCCTTTCATGACACAGGTGCAGTTC
>NZ_JBPCXO010000428.1:0-3896 GCF_051008435.1 Endozoicomonas sp.
GTTTATCACCCAAATCTGCACACCCAAAAGTAAGTTCCGCCCATTGTTCAGGAGGTAATGGCAACATAACCTTGACTCATCGCTGAAAAGGATAAGTCAAGTTTGGGATTTGTGATAAAGAGATAGCTTCAAAAAGGGGGGGGTATTGTTTGGCAGCACGATCCTTAATAGAGGTGTTCATCGAGGCTTTCTTGCCAAAAAGCTGATGACTCTTTACAACAACAAAGGCTTTTTCCACAACACGAAAGACAGCCTGGAAGATCTGGAACAGGCGCTCAGCAGCCGCTTCAGCCGCTATGAAATAGAGGTCAAAGGAGTGGTAGCCATTTTTAAAGCCTGGAAATAACGGAGAGAATTCGAGAGCCTGAACAGGCTCTCGAATGGGTGATCAGGGCATCAGAGCAGGAGCATCAAGACCTGCAGTCTCATTAAGTCCACACATGATATTCATATTCTGGATCGCCTGACCTGCAGCCCCCTTCACCAGATTATCAATAACCGACAGAATCACTACCGTGTCACCACCCTGTGGGCGATGAATCGATATACGACACTGATTAGAAGATTTAACAGAACGCGTTTCAGGATGACTGCCGGCAGGCAGAACATCTACAAAAGGTTCATCTTTGAATTTGTTTTCATACAACGCCTGAAGATCAATGGAGTGATCTTTGACTGAGACATACGACGTAGCATGTATGCCTCGAATCATGGGTACCAGGTGGGGAACAAAGACCAGTTCTCCGCCAAACGCCTGAGCACCATCAATCGGCATACGCCCAATGCCTTGCCTGATTTCTGGCAGATGTCTGTGACCAGGTACCCCATAAGCCTTGAATGATTCAGAGACTTCACACAATAAACTGCCAACCTTGGCTTCACGACCCGCACCACTGACACCGGACTTGGCATCTATAATAACATTGCCTTCAATCAGCCCTTTCTCTATCAAGGGCAACAGCCCCAGTTGAGCGGCCGTTGGGTAACAACCCGGATTCGCCACCAGTTGTGCCGACTGAATCTGCTCCCGGTTCATTTCCGGCAAACCATAAACAGCTTCTGCCAACAAATCCGGACAGGCATGATCGATGCCGTACCATTGCTTCCAGTCTTCGGGATTGGTCAGACGAAAATCAGCGGCCAGATCAACCACCTTCACGCCTTTAGCCAACAGTTTCGGAACGGAATTCATGGCAATCCCATTAGGCGTTGCAAAGAAAACCAGATCACAGGTCGCCAATACATCATCGTCTGGCTGTGAATAGGCAATATCCATTTTGCCTCGAAGACCTGGGTATAACTCACTAACGGGCTTGCCCGCCTCCTTTCGTGAAGTGATAACGGTCACTTCAACATCAGGATGAACAGCCAAAAGACGCAGCAACTCTGCTCCGGTATAGCCGGTACCGCCAACAATGCCTGCCTTGATCATGGGTAAGCCACTCTAAGTAGAATATTTATACAAAAAATAAGAATAATTATTTATTATAATTCTTTCAAGGCCTGGTGATCAAATCGTATGCCTTCCCAGCCATGAGCCATGAAGCTACGGATATTACCGTGGCTTTTTTTTTCAGGATTCTGCAAGACGTCTTCACGGTAGAAGCGACCAAAACAATTCAAAACTTCTTTCTCAGCCAATTGATTCAGGAGGCCAAACGCAAAGATTTTACAGGAACCTTCATTGGTTCCGGCTTCATTGACAAGAGTACTGTTATGAAAAGTCACCGGCGTGTATTCATAATGATCAGCAATCACAGACATAACCTGATCAAATTCAACGGTATCAGGTGCCGTTTTGATTTGCTGTAACAGGGCATTCAGAGTCATAGAAAACTTCTTCTTACTGTTAAAATCTTTGGACTTCAGGAAGATAAAAAAGACTTTTATCGCTCATTATTACTTCAGAGGCTTGATGATGTCAGTCAGGCCATGAATATGAATTTCCAGAGCCAGTTGCAGTAAACGTCCAAGTTCGCCTTCAGGAAAGCCTTTTTTGGCAAACCAGAGCAGATACTCTTCAGGGAGATCAATCAATACCCTGCCACTGTATTTTCCAAACGGCATGGGCATTCTGGCCAGTTTCAACAGATCTTCTTTCTCAAACATGATGCCATCCACCCCGGACTTCATTAAACGCTTCGGAAGCCTTCTCAGACAGGTACAGCCCCTTCAGAACAGCAAACCACTCTAGCAGTCGGGTTTCACCAAAACAACGCCGAGTGTACAGCCCAGCCTTTCAAGCATTACTAACCCTAAAACATTTATGACAGAATACCCGACGATACTGGATTTTTATTCATTCAGAGCTGCAACCATTTAATTAAAAGGTTAATATTAAACCGCTCGAGTCATTTGCTGTTACGGAGGCATGATTGCTAAAGGCCCCTGATAAAAAACTGTCACTGAACGCCCTGCGTATCCGCCTTTCTTCGTCGGAAGCGTTGCCACAACTGACCATTCTGGGGTTACTTACCGGGTTGTTTGCCGGAACTCTGCTCATTGGTTTCAGAGAATTACTGACACTGATATCGACAACACTGGTTCCTGAAGGCGAAGATCACTTCGAATCCCTTTCTGCTCTGCATCGCTTCCTGCTTCCACTGGCTGGAGCCGTGGTCATTATTTTTATGGTAAAGCTGATCAGAAAAAAACGACGCAGTGTAGGGGTAGCTCACGTCATAGAGCGACTGACAATGCACCGTGGGCGTCTGCCGTCCTCAAGTGTCGTAATGCAATTTTTTACTGCTCTTATCGCTCTTGCCAGTGGCTTTTCTGTTGGCCGTGAAGGTCCTGCTGTACACATGGGTGCAGGAGCAGGGAGCGCTCTCGGACAGCGCCTGCAATTGCCGGATAATACTTTGAGAATCCTGGCAGGCTGTGGTGTGGCTACGGCAATATCCGTTTCATTTAACACCCCTCTGGCTGGCGTTATTTTTGCCATGGAAGTGATCGTCAAACAATACTCACTGGGCAGCTTTATTCCTGTTATGGCAGCCTCGGTGGTTGCTGCACTGATGGCTCAATTGATGTACGGTCCTGAGCCTGCATTCCATGTACCGGCTATTGCCATGACGTCGATGGAAGAATTGTTGATTGCCGCTATTATGGCCGTTTGCATCGGTATTTTGGCAGGCCTGTTCATCAGTCTTCAGGCTGCCATGATTACCCGAAGAAAAGGGCACCTGGTGCTGCCTATTCTTTCAGCCGGCCTTATTATGGGCATAGCTGGAGTCATGGTGCCCGCTGTCATGGGGATAGGTTATGACACGCTTGAATCTCTTCTTAATGGCGGCCTGTTCGGACTCTCTACCCTGGCGATCCTGCTCTTCACTAAATTGATCGTAACTGCAGCCGTGACCGGGCTGGGCATACCCGGTGGTATTATTGGCCCCTCATTGTTTATGGGAGCTGTCTGCGGGGCTGTGTTTGGATCACTGGGTGAATAATTGCTGGATATTCCGAACCTGAACAGCTCTTTTCACGCACTATTGGGTATGGTTGCCATGATGGCAGCAACACTCCAGGCGCCCCTGGTAGCCCTGGTCACGGTTCTGGAGTTAACGCACAACCCAAACATTATTATGCCCGCCATGTTTGTCATAGTGATTGCCTGCCTGACTGCGGGACGATTCTTCCAGAATCGGGGAATATTCGAGATACAGCTGCTCAAGGGCGGACAGAATCTTGAAGCCTCCCCACTCAACCAGCTACTGGGACAAACCGGAGTCGGCAGTTTGATGAACCCGGCCTTCAGCCAGATATCCAGACACCGCTACTAAAAACCTGCGACAATCAGTGATTCTCTGGGTTTATCTACACCGTCAACACGGCTGCATACCGGAGTATGTCTTACGCCACTCTTGTGTAGGGTTTAAGGTCGAGCTGTAACGTGT
>NZ_JBPCXO010000429.1:0-23001 GCF_051008435.1 Endozoicomonas sp.
TGGAAAGCTGGAAAGCTGGAAAGCTGGAAAGCTGGAAAGCTGGAAAGCTGGAAAGCTGGAAAGCTGGAAAGCTGGAAAGCTGGAAAGCTGGAAAGCTGGAAAGCTGGAAAGCTGGAAAGCTGGAGAGCTGGAAAGCTGGAAAGCTGGAAAGCTGGAATATTAAAAGCCGACGGAGAACCGGCCTCAAGAGCCAGACGAACTTTATTTGCAAAATAAAAGTTCGCCCATGGCAAGCAATTACTTCATTTTAACAACCAACAGGTCGTCACTGCCCTGAACGACAGAGCCTGAAGATTTTTCCAGAGAAGCTACATCATCCATGTTGGAAATGACAACCGGGGTAATGATGCTTTTAGCCTTCTCTTTCAGGAAGTCCAGATCCACTTCAATCACCGGATCACCCGCCTTGACCTGCTGGCCTTCACTGGCAATGCGCTTGAAGCCCTCTCCCTTGAGTTCGACAGTATCAATACCAAAGTGAACAAACAGCTCAACTCCGGTGGGTGTCTCCATGCTGAAAGCATGATTGGTTTCAAAGATCTTGCCAATCTCACCATCACAAGGCGCAACCATCACCTTGCCTGTGGGATTTATGGCAATGCCATCACCTACTACCTTGTCAGCAAATACAGGATCAGGTACCTCTTCAATCGGTACAACTTCACCCGTCAGCGGCGCTTTGATCACAGTTCCCTGATCAGCGGCCAGCCCCATGCTTTTCTTGAGAGAATCAAAAAGGCCCATCGCTTTCACCCTTTACTTCGAACGCTTTGATTTTAGGAGCCCTTAAGCAATCAGGCCAGTTGACCTGATCGAAACTCCCGATTCCTTTCCGGATTAACTACTACAACCCATGGGCTACAGCGGTTAAATGCCATTATACGGTAACGATATCCGCCACTTTCAGCAGATTGCTATCGATCGCATTATGTTTGCTGATGGCTTCTTCCAGTGATGTCTGGACAATTTTCTGATCGCGAACACCGACCATGACACCACTGATACCGTCACGCAGAGCTTCAACAGAAGCCACACCAAGACGACTGGCCAGGACACGATCATAGCAGCTTGGCTTACCACCACGCTGAATGTGCCCCAGAACGGTTACCTTGACTTCATAAGCCGGGAAGTTTTCTTCCACTGCCCGTGACAGTTCAAACACACCACCTGACTTGTCGCCTTCTGAAACCACAACAATGCTGGATGTTTTTCCTGCCCGACCACTGCTTTCCAAAGAGTCCATCAGTTGGTCAATAGGCTTCTGATCTTCTGGAATCAGAATTTCTTCTGCGCCTGCCGCAATACCCGCATTCAGAGCAATAAAGCCGGCATCACGACCCATAACTTCGATCAGGAAAAGACGATTATGAGAGGTCGCCGTATCACGAATCTTGTCAATGGCCTCTACCACCGTATTCAAGGCGGTGTCGTAGCCGATAGTAAAATCAGTTCCGAAGATGTCGTTATCAATGGTGCCTGGGACACCAATGCAAGGAAGACCGTGCTCTTTTTCAAGAAGCATGGCTCCAGTAAAAGAACCATCTCCACCGATGACAACCAAACCATCCAGTCCAGCGGCCTTGGCATTTTCATAAGCAGCAGCCCGACCTTCGGGAGTGCGGAATTCCTGACAGCGGGCAGACTTCAGGAAAGTCCCCCCCTGATTGATAATATTGGCCACTGAGCGTGCATTCATTACTTCCAGGTCGTTATCGATCAGGCCTTTGTAGCCTTCATGAATAGCAACCGGTTCAATTCCGTAAAAAATACAGCTACGAACTACGGAACGGATGGCTGCATTCATGCCCGGAGCATCGCCACCTGAAGTCAGCACACCTACTTTTTTCAGTTCTGCCATGATCTGCTCGTCTCCTAAATCCCATCAGGGAAAGCATCAGGCATGCTACTCAAAACAGCATGCCCGCAATGACTTAACGTTTCATTACCATGAAAAATCTTTATCACCCCAGGAGTCTGTCGGACTTAAGCTTTCGAGCATACTCTCTATTGAAGAGTCAGTAGAGCGAGTCAGTTTTTTCGTTGGATTTATGCGAATAGTTGACCTATTTAAGCAAATTCAACGAAAAAGATGGCCGCTCTTTCTGGAATTCAGGTCGAAATTGCCTTAAGTCCGACAGACTCCCAAGTGTTAAAAGATTACTTAATGCTCATGATTATTTAACGAAAACAATCTGCATGGTGTTAGTACCGCCTTCGACCTCACCTGACTCACCTTTGGTCAGAATAATGCGGTCACCGGACTCCAGCAGCCCACGCTCTTTCAGTTCAGCAATAGCACGGTCGTTAATTTCAGAGCCATACTTGCTGCCACTGTCAAAAGCCACAGACTCAACACCACGATACAGAGCAACACGGCGCTCTGTAGTCTTGTAACGAGTCAGTGCAAAAATAGGCAGACTGGTGTTAACACGGGACATCCACAGAGGAGTAGCACCGGTTTTGGTCAGGCAGACTATGGCCTTAACGCCTTCCAGACTATTGGCAGCATGCATGGCCGCCAGAGCGATGGCTGCATCGGTTTCGCCAGCATAGGCCTTGTCCAGACTGCTGCCAGAGATCATTTCAGGATGTTTTTCAGCACCCTGACAGATACGGGCCATGGCCTTGACCACTTCGTGTGGACGCTTGCCAGTAGCGGTTTCGCCAGACAGCATCACCGCATCAGTACCATCCAGAACCGCATTAGCCACGTCAAATACTTCAGCACGGGTTGGCTGAGTATTATGAATCATGGACTCCATCATCTGGGTAGCTGTGATCACTGGACGATTCAGACGACGGGCAACGTTGATCATTTGCTTCTGAACACCGATCAATTCGGCATCACCGATTTCCACGCCCAGGTCACCACGGGCAACCATTACTGCATCAGAAGCTCTGATCACTTCTTCCAGCAGTTCATGGCTCTGAACAACTTCTGCACGTTCAATCTTGGACAGAATGGCAGCATTACCACCGGCTTCAGCCAGCAGCTTGCGAGCCTCTTCAACATCAGCAGCACTGCGCACAAAAGACACAGCCATAAAATCAACGCCCAGGGAAGCTGCCAGCTTGATGTCTTCTTTATCTTTCTCGGTCAGAGCATCTGCAGACAGACCACCACCGGCCAGGTTGATACCCTTGTTATTGGACAGTTCACCACCATCCAGGGTCGTGGTTACGATGCGGGAACCTTCAATGGCCTTAACCTGCAGACTCAGACGACCATCGTCCAGCAACAGTACATCGCCCACTTTACAGTCATTCGGCAGATTCTTGTAAGCGAGGCCTACCTGGGTTTCATCACCGGCATCAATAGGCAGCTCGGCATCCAGGATGAAGTCAGCACCATCTGGCAGAACAATTTTGCCATTCTGGAAACGACCGATACGAATCTTGGGTCCCTGCAGGTCACCCAGAATCGCAACACTACGACCCAAACGGGCAGCAATACTACGAATGCGCTCTGCACGGATACGGTGATCATCGGCATCACCGTGGGAGAAGTTCAGTCGAACAACGTTGACACCCGCTTCAATCAGCTTGGTGAGCTGTTCTTCGGATTCTGTAGCAGGTCCGAGTGTGGCAACGATTTTTGTGCGTCTGAGCATGATATCCTCTCGCGAATTTGCCACGAATCGACCCAGCACGATGAAACTACTTGAATGGAGAGTCGACCGAGGCATAAATGCCATACGGCAATGTGACAACAGTTTTTAAGTGAGAAACGCCGGCTGACTCTGACCTCATGAAGGTAGACTTCTGCCGCAGCTTCTACAGCTGTTCAATCTTGATAAAGCAACAAAAAGGAGAATGTGTATCCGAAAAAACCAGAAAGCCAATCTGAATCCAGTATAGATGGCATGCTATTTTCTCGACGACTGTATACACCTTCTTCTTTTTGCTGCTGTGTATCAGGAATCCAGTACCCTGTTCTCAGGATGCTGGCCCCAATCTGAAAAGCCTCACATCAGCGAGGCTTTTCAATAACCTGTATTCAGGCGCTCAGCAGAGCTTTGGCTGTATCCAGCATACGGTTGGAGAAGCCCCACTCGTTGTCATACCAGGACATAACCTTCACCAGGTTACCTTGTACACGAGTCTGGGTTGCATCAAAGCTGGAAGAGAATGGACAGTGATTGAAGTCCATAGAAACCAGTGGCTCATAGTTCACGTGCAGAACCTTGCCCATCGCTTCGGATGACTTGGCAGCAGTAGCAATGATTTCGTTGACTTCTTCAATAGAAGTATCACGTTTTGCTACAAAACTCAGGTCTACCAAAGATACGTTAATGGTAGGAACACGCACAGCCATACCGTCAAACTTGCCTTTCAGCTCTGGTACAACCAGGCCAACAGCAGCAGCGGCACCGGTAGCGGTTGGAATCATGTTCTGTGCAGCAGCACGGGCACGATACAGATCGCTGTGGTAAACGTCGCTCAAACGCTGGTCATTGGTATAGGCGTGAATAGTAGTCATCAGACCTTTTTCAATACCCAGAGCGTCGTTCAGAGGCTTGGCAATAGGAGCCAGGCAGTTAGTAGTACATGAAGCGTTAGAAATAACGGTCATGTTAGAAGTCAGAGTGTCATGGTTAACACCGTAGACGATAGTGGCGTCTACTTCTTTGCCCGGAGCAGAGATAATGACTTTCTTGGCACCAGCATCCAGGTGAGGCTTACAGGCTTCCTTGGAACGGAATACACCGGTGCATTCAAAAACAACGTCTACGCCCAGAGCAGCCCATGGCAGATTGGACGGATCACGCTCAGAGAATGTCTTGATTTCGTCACCGTTTACAAACAGTGCACCTTCACCTTCTTCAACCTGAGCGTCGAAACGACCGTGTACAGTGTCGTACTTGGTCAGGTGAGCATTGATTTTCGCATCACCCAGGTCGTTGATAGCAACAATCTGGAATTCTTCGCGACGACCTGCTTCGTAGAGTGCACGCAGAACGTTGCGACCGATACGACCATAGCCATTGATTGCGATTTTGATCATGACGTCTCCAATACCCTTAAGTCACAGCGGGATAGCCCGCCACCTCATTAGTAAATAGGATTTTCAGTGTGAATTCAGCTTCGTGAAAATACCTAGACCCCTTGCTACACAAGGGTTTACAGGCAAATTCAACAATCGACAGAATTAATCATTCAGTCCAACAAACAGTCACACCAAAGGACACTTTTACTCAGGGAATACAACAAAAGTTATCCATATCGAACTGCCAGGGGGTTGACACGGGATTGGAACGACGTTACAAATATGCTCAACAAGACACACAAAATCGCACACCTGAAAACATCATTGACCAGCGAATCGTTCCTGGCAGATCGTTGTGCACCTATAAATCAGTACACATATAGCTGGGTTTCTTCATACAGACGGCAATCTGATGAAGAAGCCCTGCTTATTTCAACAGGTAACAACACCTAACACTTTGACTCAGTGTTTCGCGTTACCTGCCTGTCATCCGTTAACTATACCTGAAAATGCACTTGTGCATTGTCATCTGGATGACATCGTCCCGATGCATTCCTACGAATACCATCAGCACAGACTACTTTCTAGAGAATACCCGTAACAGCTTTAGTATTACAGGCATTTTTTACCGTGAAATTATTTCACTCCAGCGGGGTGCAATAACTTTCTGCGTTTGTGTTTACTTCAAATATTGGCGCGACCCAGCCAGCAAAGGCCGGGTTACCTGGAAAATTACTTCAATGTAACGATGAATTCTGCCAGGTGCTGAACAGCAGTCTCAGCTCCGTCACCTTCGCCGATGATGGTCACTGTTGAGCCTTGTGTCAGACCCAGAGTCTGCAGCTTGAACAGACTCTTGGCGCTGGCCTGCTTACCGCTGGCCTCCAGTTTGATGTCACACTCGAATGTCTTGGCTTCTTTAACGAACTGAGCAGCTGGACGAGTATGAAGGCCATTCTCAGCAGTGATCACAACATCTTTCTTAAACATATTCGGTCTCTCTGTAACTTGAGCAACCTGCCAGACCAGGAGGCTGGATTCATCCAGCTCTGAAACGGATGCAGCAGAGTAAAGATACACTATCTCAATGCTTTAACTCAGAAGCTCCACCTGAATTCCAGTATAAAAGCTGGCAGGTATTACTGATTCACTCAGTCATTCGGCTTGCAGAGCCTACTGTAAGTAACCTCCACGCTATGACTTAAGAATCTGACAGCTCCGACCAAAAAGGTATCCGCACTTTCCACTAAACCACTTCATATGGAAAGAAAAATAAGACCTTCATTGAGCCAGAGCAAAATATCAGAATACTGGCCAAGAATGACACTCAGCCAACCTGCCATTATTAACCTGCCATTATTAACCTGCCATTTTAGCGTTTATCTCACCGGCAATGATTTCAGCCTGAGGTCCAAGAATAACTTGTAGGTTCTTATCACCCAGTCTTACCACACCTTTAGCGCCCATAGCTTTCAACCCGGCTTCATCGATCAGATCACGATTGGCCAAAGTCAGACGCAGACGAGTGATACAGGCTTCAACAGACGTCAGGTTATCCTCACCACCCAGCAGCTCAATATAGCGCAGAGCCCGTTCCGAACCCTTTACATCAGCAGCGGATTCCAGCTGCGGCTCTTCGTCTTCGCGACCCGGAGTCTTCAGATTGAATGCCTTGATTGAAAAGTAGAACACACAGAAATAGATAACCGAGAAAGCCAGACCAATGAACACAAGAGTGACCGGTTTGGTTGCCAGACCCCAGTTCAGAACCATGTCCAGTGCACCTGCAGAGAAGCCGAAGCCGTGCAGAACACCAAACATATTGGTGACTACCAGAGAGAGACCTGCCAACACCGCATGAGCAGCATAAAGACCCGGTGCCAGGAATACGAACATGAACTCCAGAGGCTCAGTAACACCCGTCAGAAACGCAGTGGCACCTACAGACAGCAGAACACCTCCTACGCGAGCACGGTTTTCTTTAGGGGCAGCCAGATACATAGCTAAGGCGGCAGCCGGAAGACCAAACATCATGACCGGGAAGAAACCCGCCATGAAAGTACCCGCAGTGGGGTCACCAGCAAAGAAGCGAGGCAGATCACCCGTTACCAGTTCACCTGCAGCGTTAGTGAATTCGCCGTAGCCAAACCAGAATACAGAGTTAACAACATGGTGCAGACCGACAGGAATCAGACCACGGTTCAGAACGCCATAAGCAAACTGGCCAATCGGACCCGATTCAGAGACACCTACCGCAAAAGCATCGATCGCTGACTGAATAGCAGGCCACACATAACCCGCCACTACCGATATAGCCAATGCAATCAGACCAGTCATGATGGGGACCAGTCGCTTACCACCGAAGAACGCCAGATAAGGAGGCAGAGCAACGGCATGGAAGCGGTTATAACTGTGACCGGCAATGATACCGGCAATGATGCCGCCAAAGAATGACATATCAATGTCAGCATTAATGGTCTTGGCTCCGGCAGTCAGAATGAAATAACCGACAGCACCGGCCAGAACGGCCGCGCCGGCATCATCTTTTGACAGACCTGCAGCAATACCCATAGCAAACAGCAAGGGTAAGTTACTGAAGATCGCATTACCCGCTTCTGCCACGAATGGAATACCCAGCAGATCAGGCTGCCCCAGACGCAGCAACAGTGCTGCGATAGGCAGAGTAGCAATGGGCAGCATCAATGCCTTACCCAGTCTCTGCATATAGCCAAGAACGTTCAAAATAGTCACCCCTTTAATAACAACTTCATTCCACAAACCGCAATCAAGGAACCCGTTGAACAAAAGACAACAGACTCGTCATGAGCAGTGAATGGTTTGGGAGGAAATGTAACCGGTCTCAAGTCACCTGTTCAACTGTATTGTGTGGGTTTCGTAAAGTGATTAATCAGTTATTGACCCAGAGCAAAAAATTAAACAGAACCACTCACAGAGCAACACAACCCTGATAGACATTCCTCTGAAAACTATTTCAGCCATGGGCCGATACCGTCAGAACACCTGAATATGAGTACTTATTCCCTCACGAAGTCAGTCAGGAAATGCTCTTTCCCTTTAAAAAAGTAGCTACCGTCCTGCAAGCAGGCAAACAACCGACTTCTTCAATATAAAAAATGCGCTGACAACCAGTAGCTGCCAGCGCACAATTTCAGCGGCTCTTAATCGTTACTTGCCGTAGTAAGCCTTTTTCAACAGCTCTTCCAACTCAGACACCAGAGGCATTCTTGGGTTGGCCGTGGTGCACTGATCTTCAAAAGCATGATCAGCCAGCATTTTGACCTTTTCCATAAACTCTATCTCTGAAATACCCAGCTCCTTCAGCGATAACGGCATACCCACTCGAGTCATCAACTGACGAACTGCATTAGCCAGGGATTTAACCCCTTCTTCAGGTGTTTTGCAGGGAAGGCCCAGTCCTTTGGCGACTTCTGCGTATTTCTCATGAGCAATGTAATGATCATATTTCGGGAAAGAAGCGACTTTGGATGGGTTCGGACACCCGTTGTACTCAATAACATGAGGCAATAACAAAGCGTTGGCTAAACCATGGGGAACATGGAACTCATGCCCCAACTTATGAGCCATGGAATGGTTGATGCCCAGGAAAGCATTGGCAAAGGCCATTCCCGCAATACAGGAAGCATTGTGCATTTTCTCCCTGGCTCGCTTGTCAGCTTCTTCGTAGGACTTTGGCAGATAATCAAAGACGATCTGAATCGCTTTCATAGCCAGTGCATCGGTATAGTCAGACGCCATAACAGAGACATAAGCTTCCAGTGCGTGAGTCAGGACATCCAGGCCTGTGTCTGCGGTCACCTTCTTAGGCACAGTCAATACCAGATTCGGATCCAGAATAGCCACATCCGGTGTTAACTCGTAATCCGCCAGAGGGTATTTAATCCCTTTTTCCTTATCCGTGATCACAGCAAAGGAAGTCACCTCGGAGCCGGTTCCAGAGGTTGTGGGAATCGCCACCATTTTGGCCTTTTTCCCCAACTTCGGAAATTTGTAGACCCGCTTGCGGATATCAAAGAATTTCTGAGCCATGCCCGCAAAGTCAGCGTCTGGCTGCTCATAGAACAACCACATCCCTTTTGCTGCATCAATCGGCGAACCACCACCCAGCGCAATCACGACATCCGGATTAAAGCGAGCCATATCTTCAGCACCTGCACGAATAGTCGCCAGACTGGGGTCTGCCTCAACCTGGTTGAACACCCGCATCTGAACTGGCACCTGGCGCTTTCTGAGATGGTACTGAACCTTTTCAACATAACCCAGGCTCTGGATCACTTCGTCTGTCACAATAAACACACGAGAGATGTCCGGCATTTTTTCAAGGTACTGCAGGGAATTCGCTTCAAAGTAGATTTTTCTGGGTAGCTTGAACCACTGCATATTGACTCTGCGCTTGGCCACCCGCTTAATGTTGATCAGATTGACCGCTGACACGTTGGAAGTCGTACTGTTGCCACCATAAGTTCCGCAACCCAACGTCAGGGAAGGCATGTTGGTATTGTAAATATCACCAATAGCCCCATGAGTACTGGGAGAGTTAATGATGATTCGTCCAGCCTTCATGGCCAGAGAAAACTGATCAATGACCTCATCACTCTGGGAGTGCAGTACGGCAGAATGCCCCAGGCCACCAAAGTTCAACATCTGGTCGGCCAACTCAATAGCATGCTGGGTATCCTTGGCTTTGAGAATCCCCAGAACAGGAGAAAGCTTCTCACGAGACAGTGGGAACTCAGGCCCAACCCCTTCTATTTCAGCGGCCAGAACCCGCGTTTGTTCTGGCACCTTAATGCCTGCCAACGCAGCAATATCGAAAGGTTTCATACCCACAATCTTGCTGTTTACATGACCATCAATAATGACCACCTCTGCCAAACGGTCTGTCTCCTTGGGTGAGGTGAAGTAAACATTCAGCTTCGTCATCTCATCCTTGAAAGAAGCATAAACTTCGTCGTGTACAATGGCCGCCTGCTCAGAAGCGCAGATCATGCCGTTATCAAAACTCTTGGACAGCACCAGATCATTGGCCGCCTGCTTGATATTGGCGGTGCGATCAATCACGCAGGGCACATTACCCGGACCTACACCCAGAGCTGGCTTGCCTGAAGAGTATGCTGCGCGCACCATACCTGAACCACCGGTTGCCAGAATGACTGAGATCTCTGGATGGGTCATCAGCTTTTGAGTTGCCTCCAGTGACGGATGCTCTACCCAAAGCACACAGTCTTCAGGGGCACCGGCTTCAACGGCAGCATCACGAACAATTCTTGCGGCTTCAGTGGAGCACTGTTGAGCCGATGGGTGGAAAGCAAAAACAATCGGATTACGCGTCTTGGCAGAAATGATGGACTTGAACATGGTGGTAGAAGTGGGATTGGTCACCGGTGTAATACCGCAGACAACACCCACTGGTTCAGCCACCAGCATATAATCCTCTTCTTCGTTGTCTTCAATCACTCCGACCGTTTTGTCGTATTTTATGGAATGATAAATGGATTCAGTCGCGAAGATATTTTTTGTTACCTTGTCTTCAAGGATACCTCGGCCGGTTTCTTCAACGGCCATCCTGGCCAGCTCCATATGAGCAGACTGACCTGCCAGAGCCATAGCCCGGGTAACCCTGTCCACATCTTCCTGATTGAGCTCCAGAAACTTATCTCTGGCTACCTTCGCCCGCTTCAGCAGAGTATCCAGCTGCATATCCACGTCGGATACACCGCCCTGCTTCTTATCCTGAGCTTTTGCTGCCGGTTTATTACTTGCCATGAGAATCACCTCACACTGTCGTCTATTAAAACATTATTCGTTAAAAATATTTTTAACCCTTCGGCTCTGCGTCCGAATTTTCGGGCTTACGGATTCTCTGTGTAATCCGCGTGTTCTGTTTGCAGGCTTCTTCGAGCCATAAAGAAAAGGGAGCCAATGGGTCCCTTTCTGTTATCCGATAAATGCGTCAATGGTCGCTTGTACATCTTCTGTAGTTGACTGATTCACCACTTGATCAGCCAGTTTCTGAAGATCCTCAAAGC
Organism: Endozoicomonas sp.; assembly: GCF_051008435.1. Classification (GTDB taxonomy): domain Bacteria; phylum Pseudomonadota; class Gammaproteobacteria; order Pseudomonadales; family Endozoicomonadaceae; genus Endozoicomonas_A. Next base: position 11,056 of record NZ_JBPCXO010000429.1, read on the forward strand.
GCTTATCCCTGAGCATCTTTTTGACCCGGGGAATAGAAGTAGCACTCATACTGAACTCGTCCAGACCCAGACCTGCAAGAACCAGAGCTGCACGCTCATCGCCGGCCATTTCACCGCACATACCGGTCCACTTACCGGCTTTATGAGAGCAGTCAATGACTCGCTTGATGGAGCGTAATACCGATGGCGCCATAGGATCATAGAGATCAGCAATCATTTCATTACCACGATCCACTGCCAGTACATACTGGGTCAGATCATTAGTACCGATACTGAAGAACTCCACCTCTTTAATCAGCAGGTCAGCGATCATCACAGCCGCAGGAGTTTCCACCATAATCCCCACTTCAACATGATCATCAAAGCTCACACCCTCACCACTGAGCTCAGCTTTCACGGCTGCTACCATAGCTTTCAGGCGACGGGCTTCTTCCACGGAAATCACCATGGGGAACATGATCTTCAGTTTGCCAAAGGCACTGGCCCTGAAAATGGCACGCAGCTGGGTGTTAAGAATTTCTGGCTTGTCAAAGCACATACGGATCGCTCGCCAACCCAGGAACGGATTCAGCTCCTGTGGCAAATCCAGATAAGGCAGCTCTTTGTCGCCCCCGATATCCAGAGTACGAATAACCACCGGACGGGCATTCATAGCCTCAGCCACCGCTTTATAAGCTTCGAACTGCTCTTCTTCTGTGGGCATGTGAGTGCGATCCATGAACAGGAATTCAGTTCTATACAGACCCACCCCTTCAGCACCATGACGATCAGCCCCTTCTACATCCTTGACCGTACCAATATTGGCACAGACTTCGAAGGCTTTACCGTCCAGAGTTTCACAGCTGAGATCTTTCAGCTTGGCCAGTTCTCTACGCTCTTCATCCAGCTGCTTCTGCAGCGTTCTGTAGTAATCCAGCGCCGAAGCATCAGGATTTACCAGCACTTTATTATTAATGGCGTCCAAGACAATTTGATCGCCGTTCTTAATTCTGTCCGTAGCGACCTTCGCTCCGACAATAGCAGGCAGCTCCAGAGAACGGGCCATAATGGCAGAATGGGAGGTACGGCCTCCAACATTGGTCACAAAACCCCAGACTCTGTCGAGATCGATCTGGGAAGTATCAGAAGGCGTCAGATCATCAGCAATGACAACAGAACCTTCACCCACCTCTTCAAGGGAAGTGACAGGAATGCCCAGCAGATTCTTCAGCATCCGCCGACCGACATCCTTGATATCTGCTACACGCTCACGCAGGTAAGGATCGTCCAGCTCTTCCAGCATACTGACATTGGCCTGAATCGCTTCATTCAGCGCCGAGTCTGCTGGCTTTAATGAGCGGATGGCAGAAACAACTTCTTCTTCCAGCTCTTCGTCCGTGGCAACCAGAATATGACCTTCAAATACTTCAGCCTCTTCCTCGCCCAGCTTGCCTGCAGTTTTATCACGAATGGCTTCGAGCTGTTCAACGGTGCGGTCTCTGGCTTGTTTGAAGCGAGTGATATCGGCTTCAACCTCAGAGTTGTCCAGAACGCCTTCACTGATCTGTATTTCGACCTCTTTCAGCACAAAGGCGTTACCAATGGCTACTCCTGAAGACGCAATGATGCCTGAAAACATGATCCTACCCACTCATATCGTTATTTACTGAGAAAAACACTTTGTCAGGTCACTTTTCATGCTCAAGGTGACGCAAAATGTTTTTTCTAGCCTCAAGGCTTTGCAGCAACCGATGCACCAGTCTATTTAATCCACCTGACACAATCGGCAGTCAATTTGCACAAATTCTGACAAAAATCGACGAATCATTTCATAGCGCACACTTAAATAGGGAGTTCATTGCAAGCGTTACCACTTATAACCAGATCAACTCCAAGATAGTGCATCATCTAATTAATCGCCTGCCGTTTAATGAATTAATCCTATTCAGATAAACAAGATCAACAACCGTTTTCAAAAGCTTTCAAGCTATATGAAATCAATTGTTATATAATGTTTTTTCATTAATAAACGGTTTCAATCATTTAATATCAAAGTTTGTTTTCGAAAGTGTGATATTGATTAGGACAGTTATCCCAAATAGAACGCTTAACACATTCCCTCAGGAAACCTCAAAAACCATCTACACTCTCACGAAATATTGCTTCACACCTTAATAGGATTGACTTCCAGCCAACATACGCATTACTACCTAACCCCTTGCAAACAGGGAACTAAAGAGTGCTTTGCACGACACATGTCAATAAAATACCCAGATAGTTGAAACACTCTGGCTTTAGCTCTTTTCATTAGGCGACAAACTTATTTTAATAAACAAAGAACCCGGCTCTTGCTTTGATAAGTTTCTTGAACAGGTCCACGTCGTGGATAAATTGAAACAATTATTAAAACTGTCTTTCTTTATAACTGGAGAAAGATAAAGTTTTTTTGTTAGACTTCAGACAAGCCAAGTTCCTAGCCTCTGAATTAACCTGCGATACGGTATAAACAATTCAGTTTGTAAAATCCGGAACAGAAAGTGTTATCCAGTTAACTATCTGAATAATGCCCATACTGATTCAGAGTCAGCCCCCTACCACTGATTGAGGAAACCTTTATGGCACTGGTATCCATGACTGAAATGCTGAAAAAAGCCCTGGAAGGCAAGTACGCAGTTGGCCAGTTCAACCTTAATAATCTGGAGTGGACTCAGGCAATCCTGACCGCCGCCCAGAGAACCCAGTCTCCTGTCATTCTTGGTGTATCTGAGGGTGCGGCTCGTTACATGGGTGGCTTCAAGGTCATTACTGCTATGGTGAACGCCCTGATCGAGAGCATGGAGATCACCGTGCCGGTTGCTATCCATCTGGATCACGGCTCCAGCATTGAAAAATGCAAGGAAGCCATCGAAGCAGGCTTCTCTTCCGTTATGATCGACGGCTCTCACGGTCCATTCGAAGAGAATGTAGCCATGACCAAAGCGGTTGTTGAATACGCCCACGCCCGTGGTGTTTCTGTTGAAGCTGAACTGGGTGTTGTTGGCGGCCAGGAAGATGACGTAGTTGCTGACAGCTGCATTTACGCTGATCCACAGGAATGCAAAGAACTGGTTGAACGCACTGGCGTTGACTGCCTGGCTCCGGCTCTCGGTTCCGTACACGGCCCTTATAAAGGCCTGCCAAACCTGGGCTTTGAAGAAATGCTACAGGTTAAAGAACTGACGGGCGTGGCTCTGGTTCTGCACGGCGGAACAGGTATCCCTACTGGCGACATTCAAAATGCCATTAGCCGTGGCACCGCCAAAATCAACGTCAACACTGAAAACCAGATCGCCTGGACCAACATGGTTCGCAAGGTACTGGCCAGCGATGCTGAAGTTTACGATCCTCGTAAGGTCATCGGCCCAGGTAAAGAAGCTATCGTTGAAACCGTCATGGGTAAAATCCGTGAGTTTGGTTCCGAAGGCAAAGCCTGATTTTTTGGCCCGGTAGCTCAGGCTACCGGGTTACATCTCCCCGCAAAGATCACTCCCCCTCCTGACAGTCCTGCCTGACCCTCTCTTATTCAAACAACTACTGCCCTCTACCTGAGAAGGCACTCCTGAATATCAAACCAAAAACTTGTTGTTTGCAGACCTTTTTCTAATCTGAACTGACACTCAAATAGATATATACCCATCGCCTTTCAAATTGCTACGTTGTTGTCAGCGTTCGCTCACCCCAGTCACATACTCGTTGTAGGCTCCTGGGGCTTCACGAACTTGACGCCTAGTAGCATCTTGAAATCCAATGGGTATAATACTACGGCCTTCTGCGAATCGGACTTTGTTGATTCCATTCAGTCAGCCTTTCAAGCTTCTCCCGAATCTTGATTTCCAGCCCACGATCGTTGGGCTGGTAATACTTCCGGGCTTCCATATTCTTTGGAAAATAGCACTCACCCGCAGCATAAGCATTAGGCTCGTCATGGGCATAGCGATATTCAGCACCATAACCTAACGAGCCCATCAGTTGGGTAGGTGCATTTCTAAGATGATTCGGTACTTCACAGGAAGGGTTACCTTTTACATCCGCCATGGCTGCTTTCCAGGCCAGATAGACCGCATTACTCTTGGGTGCACAGGCACAATAAACCGTGGCATGCGCCAGAGCCAGCAAGCCTTCGGGACTGCCCAGACGTTCAAATGCCTGCCAGGCATTCATGGTTATTTCCAAAGCCCGGGGATCCGCATTACCAATGTCTTCACTAGCAATCGCTACCAATCTGCGAATGATGTAGAGCGGATCGGCTCCGCCATCGACCATTCTGGCAGCCCAATAGAGGGCAGCATTAGGATCAGAGCCTCGCACTGATTTATGAAAAGCCGAGATCTGATCATAAAAAGCATCACCGCCCTTGTCGAAACGTCGACCGCTGTCGGCCAGAATTTCTGTCACGGTTTCGGCTTTTATCAGGCCTTTCTCGCTGAGGTCTGCGGCTACTTCCAGAATGTTCAGAACTCTTCTGGCATCACCATCGCTGTATCGAACCAGGATATCCTCAGCTTCAGTCTCAAGAGAAACGTCACTGTCTTTAAAACCCCGTTCATCCGACAAAGCCTGATGAAGCACCTGCCTGAGGGCCTCATCCGTTAAAGGCTTTAATACATACACTCGTGCCCGGGACAGCAAAGCATTGTTCAGTTCAAAGGAAGGATTTTCAGTGGTTGCCCCAATAAATGTGATCGTGCCATCTTCAATATGAGGCAGAAAAGCGTCTTGTTGGGACTTGTTAAAACGATGCACCTCATCCACAAACAGAATCGTTTTGCGCTGCCGGGTTATCTGTTCATCCCGTGCTCTTGCCACCGCAGCACGAATGTCTTTCACACCAGAGAGCACAGCTGATAGCGTCTCAAAGTGGGCATCGCAGACACCGGCAACCAATCGGGCCAGGGTTGTTTTTCCTACTCCGGGTGGGCCCCAGAAAATCATGGAATGAATGGCCCCCTGCTCCAGGGCTTCACGCAGAGGTTTACCTCTGGCCAGAATGTGCTCCTGACCCAGGTACTCATCGAGATTGCGGGGCCTCATGCGTGCGGCAAGAGGCTCATAGCGGGAAGACTCGTCGAACAGGCCTGCAGAATACAAAGTTAACCCCGGGTCTCATCAATCACGTCAAAGCCTTTGGGAGGTTTCACCTCAAACAGGTCGTCATTCACCTGCCCGTTTTCCTTGACCTCTGAGAACAGAATCCTGCGTTTGCCACCCAATGAATCCGACAGTTCAATAGAAGTCAGTCTCCCCTGTCGAAAATCAATATCGAGTTTCTCAAACAAGTCTGAGTCGGCTTTAGGTGTGAGGGTATATTTTTCATTCCGATCCTTGCTGTAGACCGAAACGTTGTATTGCTTCAGCAGTTCACGGGCATTACCTGTCAGCAGCTGGGCAGGTGTATTCGCCATGCGGGCATCCTGTTTCTGGATGATTACCTGCTGCAAATCACGATCTACCATCCAGACCTTGCTGCCATGAGCCACAATCTCTTGCTCATAAGGCTCTGTGGTCACCCAGCGGAACAGATCAGGTCGCTTCATCTGCATCTCACCGGACTCACTCTGAGTTCGGCCATTGGAAGCAATAGCATCCTGTTGGAAATGAGCCGTCAGGCTTTTCAGGGCCTCCAGCTTTTCGGCCAGAGACTGAGAGGCTTTCTCATCGTTCAGCCCCTTGCTAACGTCTACCGCCTTCACCGGTTGAACCGCCAGGGTCTTGGCTGAAACGCTCTCCTGCTGGGCCGCTACAACCTGTGACGAGAGACTGAAAACAGCTGCTAATACAGTGACTTGGGATATTTTCTTAAACACTCAACTTCAATCCTTCACGGGAGGGGGTGCGATCACCTCACGATTACCATTATGACCGGCCGGGCTCACCACGCCGGCTGCTTCCATCGCTTCTATCATACGTGCAGCCCGGTTGTATCCAATCTTTAATTTACGCTGCACTGACGAAATAGACGCTCTGCGGCTTTCAGTCACAAATGCGATGGCCTCATCATACAGGGCATCCTTCTCGGAATCTTCATCCAGTCCACCACTGAAAGCGCTGCCGTCAGAAGCTGACTCAACGCCATTGAGTACTTCTTCCACGTAATCCGGTTCACCGCGTTTTTTCCAGTCTCCCACTACCCGGTGTACTTCATCGTCACTGACGAAAGCACCATGGACACGAATGGGGACACTGGTACCTGGCGGCAGATACAACATATCACCATGACCCAGGAGCTGTTCTGCACCGCCCTGATCAATGATGGTACGGGAATCAATTTTGCTGGATACCTGGAAGCTGATACGGGTTGGCACGTTGGCCTTGATCAGACCGGTAATCACATCCACCGAGGGACGCTGTGTCGCCAGAATCAGGTGTATGCCTGCAGCTCGGGCTTTCTGGGCAATCCGGGCAATCAGTTCTTCCACTTTTTTACCGACAATCATCATCATGTCGGCAAACTCATCCACCACCACAACAATGAATGGCAGAGGTTCTAATTCCGGAGCCAGATCACCCAGCGTCAAGGCTTCGTAGAATGGATCACGAAGAGGCTCACCGGAAGCAGCGGCTTCCTTTACCTTTTTGTTGTAACCCGCAATGTTTCGAACACCCAGAGCAGCCATCAATTTGTATCGACGCTCCATTTCTGCCACACACCAACGCAATGCATTGGCGGCTTCTTTCATGTCGGTAACCACCGGGGAGAGCAAATGAGGAATGCCATCGTAAATGGACAGTTCCAGCATCTTCGGGTCAATCATGATCAGGCGAACTTCTTCCGGCCCTGACTTGAACAACATGGACAGCAACATGGCGTTCACACCCACGGACTTACCGGAGCCTGTGGTACCGGCCACCAGTAAGTGAGGCATTTTTGCCAGATCGACCACTACCGGCTGACCGGCAATATCATGCCCAAGCGTCAGACTGAGAGGAGATGCAGCTTCTTCGTAAGCTCTGGAGGCAATCAACTCGGCAAAGAATACGGTTTCCCGATCATCGTTGGGGATTTCAATCCCCATCACCGACTTACCGGGAATCACTTCGACCACTCGAACACTCACAACCGCCAGAGAACGGGCAAGGTCTCTGGACAGGTTGGATATTTTGCTGGCTTTAATCCCCGGCGCTGGCTGAATTTCATAGCGGGTAATCACCGGTCCGGGGTGCACAGCCACAACGTCAGCTTTGACGCCAAAGTCCGCCAGTTTGGCTTCCAGCAGACGGGAAACAACCTCCAGTTCTTCCTGGTTAACGCCGTTCCCGTGATTCTTGATCTGATCAAGCAGATCTACGCCCGGAAGTTCCCCTTCAGGAGGAATCTCAACCGCATCTTCTTTCTGGGCAACCGCAATTTTACTGAGCTTTCCGGGTTTGATCTCAGGCTCAGGAGCGGGCAACACTACTATCGGCTCCTGACGCTCTTTAGCAACTGAGATGACGGGGTCAGGAACCGGCTCTGGCTCTGGCTCCAGACGGGCGATTTCAAACGCTTCACGATCCCGTTCTCGCTGTTCTTTCCAGTTCGATATGCGAGTCTGAATGGTTTCCATCAACCGAATAATGCCACTACCCAACATGGCCAGAGTTTTCTTTAATATCCGGCCAAGACCATCCAGAACCTGAAACCATGACAGGTGAGTATAAAGGGTGAAACCCACCAGAAAAATTGCCAGTAAAATCAATGTACTGCCAACAGAACTGAAAGCAGGTAATGATTGCTCCATGAGCATTCGGCCCAGGATGCCACCACTTTGTGCTGGCAGGCTGCGGCCCACACCTTCCATGTGAATAGCTGCCAGTGCAGCGCCTGTTGCCAGGGCCAGCAATAACCCCAATGAACGTAAAACAAACCAGCCGGGCTGCCAGCTCCAGGCGCTGTACCGATATTGGAAAACCAGGACAGTCTTAATCACCAGCAGGACAGGAATCCACCAGGCAAACACGCCAAACAGGGAAAACAGAACATCACTGAACCAGGCCCCTGCTTTGCCTGTACTGTTTGCCACGTCCGCTTCAAAGCCCACATAACTCCAGCCGGGGTCAGTAGGACTGTATGAAAATAACGCCAATGCAGTAAATGCCGCCAGTACCAGCAGGAAAAGCATACCGGCTTCTCTCAATCTGAGTGCCACAGCACTGGCTTGCTCAGCCCCTGCGCCAGAATTCGAATCACGAATACCGGTTATGGCTTTGGGCACCGATTTTTCTTTTGCGGCTCGCTTACGCTTTTTTGTGATCGTTTCCGACATTCGACTCCCGTTCAATCTCCTGACAGTCTTATTAAAAGATATTTCTTCAAGATACCATGCCCCTTGCGATATTCGCTACGCAAGACTGTAACTCTCAAAACCCCGCTCTGGATCAAAGCCTTCCCTCAACAACATTTGTCGTTTAGACAGATCCATCATGAGGGTGACCAGGGTGCCTCCGTTTCCGGTCAGCTCATGATAGCTATAGGGTCTAAGAACCGGAAAAGGTTTTTTATTATTATCAAGAAGTTGCCTCATAGTCTTGAGGTTCAGTTCAGGATTATACAGTAATGCTTCCTGCAGTCTTTTGAGCCTTGTCTCAGTACAGGGCTTTGATGAGGTAGGCAGTGCCTGATCTGACTGAAGGTAGTGATTGGTATGCAGGTAAGTATCTTGTTCGGTAGATTGAAACCAGGGCTGATCAGGAGCCAGTTCAACGGCCAGAGTTTCTGTCTGATCGGCCACCATGACATGGCTGGCCTTCCCTGCCCCATGTTCTTCAATCAGAGTTCGGGCTTCCTTGAGACTTTGGGACTCCAGCAAAGCTCTTAAAAGAATGTGAACGGGCAAACCCGTCAGTTTTTGATGGGCTGGCAAAATATTCAGACAGACACCCAGTCCTGCCGAATTCATTCCGATTTTGGCCAGCATGCCAGGCTCAGTCATAGTCAGAAATCGATGACCATTCTCGAGTTCAATATCCGCCAGAGCCAGATTACCTTCCAGCGCTGCAGCCCAGTCCCAGTTCTGCCCCACCAGCCCCTGCTTCGGAAAAGCCACTGAAGAGCATTCAATGGGTGAAGACATCAGTTCACTGCGGGCATTAATACAATAGATCCAGAAAGGTTCTACACCGGCAGCAGCTGCAATGGCATCCATTTCCTCTTTATAATGAGGTCGGAATGACAGGACCTTCTGCATCAGCAGATCAACATGAGATTCCAGTCTCTCCCTGTCCTTAAGAAATCGTGACCGGTAGTAGGCCAGCACTTCGCTGATTTCTTCGCGCATCTGTTCGCCATGGATGTGCCCCCGGTTTTTAGCTGATCCATTTAGCACCAGTTTTTTCATCGATATGAGTCCCGAAATGTCCCGATTCAGTAACAACCAACTGCTCAGTGGGCTTCTGTTGACGCTACTGGTATCCGTTCTTGTGCCGGTTTCCGTGGAAGATAACACAATAGCCGGTCAAATATTCTCTCTCCTCATTATTGCCTCATTAATGACCGTTCTGGCAAGACTCACTGAGAACCGGATCAAAGTTCGACGCTGCCTTCAGGCTTCTGGTCTGTCTCTACTGGCCATACGCATTCTGATTGGTCAGGGTCATACCCCCTTCTGGGCAGATACCGCCAGTCTTCTGCTGATCATCATGTTTCAGCTGGCCTTGATGGTGTTATTAATGGGGCATCTGTTTTCCGATGAAGGTCTGAATGAAAAGCTACTGGCCGCGATCAATTTTTATTTTCTGACCGGGATCACCTTTGGCTTTATCTATACCCTGCTCAATCTGATCCTGCCCGGAGCATTTGATTTTCCAAGCAACGGTACCTTTGACTGGCCCGACTTTATTTATTTCAGCTTTATCAATTTGACCACGCTGGGGTACGGAGACATTACTCCGGTCGCCTCAATCGCCAAAAGTCTGGTGGTGATCGAGGCGGCCATCGGCGTATTAAGCCCGACGATTATGATTTCAAGGTTTGTTCGCCCTGCTGCCTGAAACGGGAACAGGATGATCAGCCAGATGTCGACTGAGTCTGAGATAAAGATCAGAATGCGCCAGATCCTGGGTAAAGCGGGGAGGAATGGCCGAAAGGCCTGTCATGGCTCCCAGTAATGCGCCCGTTAAAGCGGCACGGGCCATATTATTACCTCCGCCGTTGGCAGCCGAGAGCATACCCATTTCAAAATCCGTTGGGTAACGATGTATCAGGTAGTATGCGGCGGGCAAAAGGTGTGTCACCTGACAGTCTGTCCCATAGACATGGCTGATATAAAGCGGAGGTTCAACTTTCACTTTATCAGGATGCCAGGCAATGGAACCATTGCTCACGGTAAAGGTGTTGTCATAGCCACCGAGTAATGGCTTGATCACCGGGTTCTGCAGCAGGCCTATAAGATGATCTCTCATCTCAGTCAGCTGGATGCCTTTGATCAAGGCCTGAAGCGTCATGGCATAGATCACTTGATTCTGGCGGATGAAGTCATCCTTGAAGAGAGGCTTCATCAGCCGATCGGCTTCAATGGCCAGCGTCTCTTCATCCTCATAGAGTACTGCCAGTACAACAGCCAGCTGAGCGCCGTCAGAGGTATCGGAAGCGGTTGCTATGGCAGGATCACCCCAGGTAACACCTTTCTGTCGACTGGCCCAGAGGCTCTTGATGATGGATTCGGTATAACGTCCTGAATAGGTTTCACCATTCAACGTTTTGAAGAACTCATCCAGCCTGCGATGGAAGTCCACTTCGTCGTAACGACCTCTTGCTACCACTGACTCCAGTAACAAAGTGAAAATCTGCCCCGTCTGGGATACATCTCCGGCTCGAACGCCCTGCTCATAGCGGTAGCGGCTGACCTGGGCAAAGCTGTGACTGCCATTGGGCGTAGGCGACTGATATTGATCCACCCAGGGACCATAGTCTTTATGCAGCTCATCCAGATCATAGTACCAGTGAATACCCAACCCCATGGCGTCACCGGCAAGATACCCCATTACCGCACCCATGACCCGCTGTTCTCTGGAAAGACCGGCAGGAAAGTGCCTTACAGGTTTATACTGACTCATTGCATTCGCCCCATTATCCGAAGACCTCTTTTCAGAGGGGGACTGACAGGCTAGCAACCCTGCACACAGAAGAACAATGATAAATTGAGTGATCGTCTTGGGCCTGAACATTACTGCACTCTTCCAATTTTGAGATGCTGGTAGCTTAGAAGAAAATCAAAATCATATAATTTTCAGGGTTTGCCCCTATGTCATAATTTTCAACAGAGAGTATCTTTCGATCTAAAGTTTTATTTTCAGAAATCAGGATCCTTGATGACGACTTCTACTCATGGCCGAAAACTGCTCAATCTCATCCAGGAGCTGCCACAACCTATCGACAAGCCAACCCTGCTGAAAGAAATGACCAATAGTTTGGGGGCAGAGGCTGTCTTTCACACTTGCTCTGAGCAGGGGCACAGTGCCGAGAGCCTGGTTGAGCTGTTTCTAAAGAAAGGAAAACTGGTTCAAAATCAGGAAGGTATTACTTATTCTGGATGTTCCTGCAAAGGACACTGAGTGACACTGTGGCATTATCCATGTTCAGGGCCCTGTTCTAGCCCGGCAGATTCATAAAGCCACTGTGACAAGACTGAAGGCTGAGGAAATGCAGAGTTGTTCGATTTTTGATATAAACGAGAATAAACGAGCAACTCGACACTTCATGAAATTTCCGGGCTTGGAGCCTGACTGAGAATTGCGCTCGAGCATAAAGTTCAGTAGAACGAGGCCATTTTTTCGATAAATTTGTGCGAATAGTGGGCTTATTCAATCAAATTTATCGGAGCTGTCTAGTATCCCGTCCGGAACCATTTGAAGCCACTTGATGATCTCTCGATCAGGTTTCTATGCGATGACCCGACAACACCTTTTAACCAGCTTTCCAGTAAACAACTTGGCAAGCTGGTCAATAAATTT
>NZ_JBPCXO010000430.1:0-4238 GCF_051008435.1 Endozoicomonas sp.
AATGGCTCTATCCTTTGCTGTTCTCGGGATCAAAGTCAGTAAGGATAGACAAAAGAAAATGACGGGTATTTCCCATAGGTTGGAGGGCTGCACTGGGCAAAAAGTCGCCGCGAAGCGGCCTACCTTGTATACCTTCGTTGGCGTAGGTGGTGATCCAGACGGTTTGCCCGATGATAGCGAGGCTTCTTGAATCCTTTGTTTCGGCAGGGCGAATGTTAAACATCATGAGTCCTTGATGATGGGGGGAAGCAGGGTGGCTTCCAGAAATGTTCTTAGGGATTTTTCATCATCCAGATAGGGATCGGGATAGGCCATGAGAGAGAGCAGAATTCTGCAAATTAACTCTACAGCCAGATCCAGAGTCATACCTTCGCGGATATTGCCTTTTTTCAATTCTCTGTTGAAGGGATCTTCAATCATGGATCGGGCCATGAATCGGAAGTTTTCTGGCGAGAGGTTACTTCGTCCCACGGAAGAAGGCTGATCTTCAGTAAAGAGTAATTTGAACATGGTGCGATGCTTTCTGCCACGCATATTGAACAGTGCGCCATCAATCAGAACATCGGCCAGATTATCGTGATAGCGCAAAGCTACGTTTCTTTCCTCTGTCCTCTCATGGGCATCACGCTTGAGAACCTGATTAAACAGATCTTCCCGGTTTTTGGCGTATCGATAGAACGTGGTTCGACTGACACCCGCTTCACGGGCCACTTCATCAATATTGGTTTTATCGATGCCATTGCGTTCGTAGCAACGCATGGCGGCATCCAGAATCAGGTTCAGTGTGCGACTGGCTTTGGAGCTGTTGCTTTTTGAATGATGGCTAAAAGGGTCACTACTCATGATCGCTGCTCATGTTTAAGTTCTTCTTCGGGTCTTCAAGCTTTCGGGGATTTTATGGGATTACCCATGGATGTAAAAGAATCTCTCATAAAATGAAACAAAAATTGAAAAGTGTAAACATATTTGTCATAGTCCAAATCAAATTGACCAAGTTGTACTGTTTTTTTGTCAGGTTTGGGTTTTTAAAAGGCAAGCTACCGTGTGCGGAAACTTCCTGCGTTTTTGAGGAGGCGCTCGCGGTAAGAATAAAAACAAAAGTGTGGAGCCTAACCCATGTCCATTCCCTCCCGTTTGAAACAGATTTCTGCCGTACTTTCTATAGGCTCATGGCTGTTTGGTTTGAGTCTGAGTGTTGCCGCCAGTGCTTCCACCGGTTCGGATGTTAATCTGAATACCAAGGATGTCCGCGCTGGGGGTACCCCGGTAGGCGACCTTATTCGTGTACCTATTGAGCGTGTGGCTATTACTGAAAACGTCTTTTATGTTTCGGGTCTTGCCAACGTTTATCTGGTCAATACGCCTGAAGGGGCTGTTGTCATTGATACCGGCTTTGCCCATCAGGCACCCAAACAGATGGCGCTTCTGAAAGAAGTGCTAAAGGGACCGGTAAAATATATCTTCCTGCCTCAGGGCCAGCATGACGATGTCGGTGGTATTCCCCTGATCAAGGACGAAGACACCCAAATCATCATGACCCGCTCGTCTGCGGAGTACATGGTGCACCGGAAGAAAGCCAGTCAGTTCCTGCTGCCACGTTATGCCGAGCTCTATAGCTGGACAAAAGAGCTGATGAAAAAGTCTCAGCAACAGGCCAAGAAAAAAGATCCATTCCCTTACAAGCCCATCACTCCTGATGTGCTGGTAGAAGATCATAAAGGCTATAAGTTCGAACTGGGTGGTGTGAAGTTTGAGGTTTTGGCCCTGCCTGGTGCTGAAGGCATTAACTCTGCAGGTTTGTGGATGCCGGAAGAGAAAATTCTGTTTGCCGGCGGTGGTTCTGTGGGGCCAGAAATTCCCATGTGGCCAAACCTGGGAACCGTGCGTTCTGACCGAAACCGTATTCTGGAAGAGTACATTGATACGCTCAACACCATGATCGAACTGGAGCCAGAAATTCTGCTGCCAGGTCAGGATGACCCGATCACTGACAAAAAAGAGATCATGAGCAATCTGACATTGCTCAGGGATGCAGCGACTTATGTGCACGATGAAATCTGGGCAGGCTTGAGTCAGGGCAAGGATGTTTATCAGCTGATGCGTGATATTCAATTGCCTGAAGAGTACTCCAGCCTGAGCCAGCAGCATGGTCGTGTTGAGTGGACGATCCGTGAAACGGTCAATCAGGCCGGTGCCTGGTTCCAGTACAAGTACACCAGTGAGTTGTACCCCTACCGCCCAACCATTGTGTACTCTGATCTTGTGGAGCTGTCAGGCGGTGTTGATAACGTGATCAAAATGGCACAGAAGCGTTTGAAAGAAGGTGACCCCATTAAAGCCATTCACCTGATAGAGGTGGCTTTAGAGGCTGAGCCAAACAATAAGAAGGTGACTGAAGCCCATATTCAGGTGCTACAGGTTCTGTTGAAGCAGGCCGGTGAAACTCACAAAACGTTCAGTGAGATTGCCTGGTTGCAATCCCAGATAGGTAAGGCTAAAGCCAAGCTTTAACAGCTCTCCGGGAAGGCCAGGTTTTCTGGTCTTCCCTACTGTCTGTATCATTGACGATCAGAGCCATCAGGTTTGCGTGCAACCTCTCTAAGACAAAGCAATCCTAAACGCTCTGCTATATTTCACCTTCCTGATTGAAGTACAGGGATTGGTCAGTGAGAGTACTCGTCGTCTATTTTTCTCTTTTATTCCCGATTTCAGCTTTTTGTCAGTTTGATATTTATCGACCTCTTGAAGAGCACCTCTGTCGCTCTAAGCCTCTGAAGATTCGAAAAGTATACAATCTTGGAGACAGTCTGACGGACACTGGGAATTTCCAGCGTTATTCAAGCTATTTGACGGGTATTGATAAGAATATCGATCCTAAGATAGAGGCCCTTTATCCTGGAATTGTGAAGTGGTTGCCGGCTGATATCTTTCTCTTTGGAGGGTTATCATCGTTACCGAAAAAGCCATACTGGAAAGGTCGGTTTTCTAATGGGCCGGTCTCCTCTGAAATAATGGCGGAAAGTATTCATTTGAATAGTACCAGTCGGCAGGAGTTTGTTAATTTTGCCCATGGAGGAAGCACTACGATTGGTTATGGCTTATATCTATGGAGTTTTTTGACCTCCTGGTGGTCAGACGTGCCAGAGTTAGCTACCTGGTTAAACCTGTATCATTCGCTTTTGAATGCAAAGTGGATGCAGGTCAATCTGGTGCGTCAGACAGAAGTACTTTTACAGCAGCACCAGAGATTTAATGATGATGAAGTCGTGATTATGTCCGGTGGTGCTAATGACTATCTCAATGAATATTGGGATCCCGAGTTTCTGGTGACTACGCAATACCATCTTATTAAGCAGTTACTGGATGCAGGAGTAAAAATTCTGGTTTGGGGAACCCTGCCTGACGTTACAGAGACACCCTGCCTTAAACTCTCTCCTAACAAAAAATATTTAAAAAAAGCTATATATCGACATAATCAGCTTGCTGCGTTTTATTATCTGAAGTTAAAAAAAGAATACTCTGACCGGCTGGTTTTGTTTATGGATAATGCCAGTATTTTTCAATATTTATTGAAAGAAGCCAGGGATCGGGGAATGGTTTTAGAAAAGGGGTGTGTGCCCATCAGTTTTACCGGCTGTTATGATCGAGAAGTGGTCGATATTCGATACAGTTCTGATGTAAAAAAGTGCGAATATCCCAGTGATTTCTTTTTCTGGGATTCTGCCCATTTAGGCGACAGAGCAAATCTTTGGGTGGGGGCTCTGGGTTGCCAGCTTATGACCTATTTAAATTTTGATACCCGGTGTCCTGTGGTAGAAGGCTTTAATCCAGAAGCCCTTCTCATTCGGTACTTTAACGAGTCACAGGATCCCGGGGTGAGGATTCTGAAAAGAGCCCTGTTAACGGGGAAGTGTCCCAGCGCTGATTAGCAGTACTCAACAAGTCCGTCTTATCATCCTGTCTTTTGATGAAAGGGTTATTGGTCCTTTTGGCTGTTGATCGTTACCGTTTTTCGGTTCAAAGTCGGCCAGCTCAATGACCCGTATCATTTTGTCTGCAGAGGGCGGGATGGCTAAGTGATGGGCTAAGTGATGGGCTAAGTGATGGGCTAAGGGGAGTAGCAAATCAGCTGTTACCAAGGTATTGTTTTCTACCCAATTACCAAGTTTTTATGTTTGATTCGCCAATGCCTGTCGCTGAAGTTTCTTCCGAATACAAAGGTCTGATCCAACTGGCCG
>NZ_JBPCXO010000431.1:0-3633 GCF_051008435.1 Endozoicomonas sp.
TGAACTGGTTCAAGGCAAAAAAGGCGTATTCCAGCGGTATTGTTGAGGGCCTGAATACCAAAATAAAACTCACTACGAGAAAATCATACGGCTTCAGAACCTACAGATGTGCAGAAATTGCTTTATATCATGCTCTCGGGAAGTTGCCTGAACCAGAAATGACCCACAGATTTTACTGACGAGGCCGTTATTTTATGGTTCAGGATGCCTTACTGGCCTCTATCCAGACAAACTGAAGCCATTTCATGAAAAGGGAAACAAACTTTGAGGGTAAGCCTTCATTGCGAATGCACGAATGGAAGTGCTCACCCACGATTTGATTTTAGCTTTTAAGACACCCCCTTTGCTCCGGGGAGTGGCTTCATTAAGACCCCGAGCTCCCATTGGTCAACGTCATTTTTAAACAGTTTAAACAAATCATCAAATTGTATATCCTTGTCCGGTTTATTGACAAGGTTGCATTTCCTTAATGAATCAACGACAGTATAACGCAATCCTTTAATCGGTTTTCCTCCCCATTTTTTGCACTTTGCCTGAACATACTTTTTAAACAGTGTCATATCTTTTTTTTCCTTGATTCTGTCAATCAGTGTGCCAATAGCACCGTGACGACCTTTGGTTATCTCCTCAAGCAGTATTTCATTGCTTAATTTCGTTAAAGGGAGCATGCTCCTGATTTCCTCAGGTTCGAAATTTTCCCGTATAAAGTCAGTCAGGACCTGATCATTAACTTTCCGATAAGCACGATTGACAGGCAATTGTAAGTTCGTCCTCATGAGCTGCCACAAGACTTGTTTGTAGCTTTTTTGTTTGATTAAGTACTGGATTCGAGCCTTAGAGGCATCAAGATGACCACGATAACTCATAGGAACCATAGTTCTCTTTGAAATACTCATGATTTCCCCGCGCGTTGCAGAGGGGGTTTGATAATTTGCAATATCCTCCTCTATTTGCTTGTTATTATCGAAGGTTTTCACAGTGAAACCACTGACAGCTTCAAGGTCATTGAGCTCCCATCTTTTTTCCAGTCCTAAGGGGTTGGGAACGAACATGTTTAGATTAGCAGTGAATTGCACTACACCAAAATTCTCCTGGCATAAGGCATAACGTATGCGATCAGCTAACAGGCTATGCAGTCGGGGATCATGTGGTTTGTTCTTCAGCTCATCTCCCAGCCACTCCAGCGATATGGCAGAACAATCCTCTTCCGGAGTAAAAATATTGTTTTCCACACAAAATCTGTAAACATCGGCCTTAGAAACCACGTGTAACCCCTTCGCGTTTGACCCCTTGCAGGGTAAGGCTTTTTGTCTTTCTTTTTTTCTGTTATACATAATCCTGCAATATTCAATTACTTTATTCTTGTCTGAATTATTTTCAAAACGATATTTCAGATAGGCGCTCAGAGCCACTGAATCCAGTTCTGCCAGTTTCAGAAGGGCGTCAGCTTTGCCTAGTGGAGGGAATTGATCCAGGCAGGCTTTTTCTTCATCGGTATAACGGGCTTTGTAAGGTGCAGGGGTTAGTTTTTCGAGATGGTGCTGAATATTGAACGCTTGCATGTCGTCCATTACCTCCAGTTTTTCTGGACACGCCATAATGCTACGAGTGATCTTTTCAACGATTTTACTGTCGCGTTCTTTTTCAAAAGACTGTTGATAACTCGTTTCAAAATCCACGATACCTTTCCCTTCTTCGCCATCATATGACCATAACAATTCAGTGCTGGCAGGGATTGAGTTTTTGGCATTTAACCGATAACCGGGCAGATCACTCAGCGTCAGACCCTGGATTTTGCGTTCCTTCAGTTTATCCGGAATGTCAATATCAATACTGATATTGGGCTCCCTGAGACGGTGAGAATCATTGGCGTATACCGACAGGTCATCAGGACGCAGGCCTGGCACTACCCAACGTGTTTTTCCGGAAGCTGTTTTACTGGCGGGGATACTAAAATCGGACCAGACAACATAGCGCCCGGTATCTCTTGTCAGTCCGCAGCAACGCTTGCCGTCAAACAGCCATTCGAGTTCCTTGCCATTCTTCAGCATTGTGCGCAGGGCGGGAGTTCCTTTCATTTCAAGAATGGTCTGACCGGGGGAAAACACTTCCCCCTCTTCCCCAGCTTTAGTGAAAAGCCCCAGCCCTACCGGACTGCCAGTATCTGTAGTAATCTCGCTGAGCCTGATGTCGAGAGGATAGTGAACAGGCGTTACCGGCTGAAGCTGCCTTTGCTGCAATGTTCGCCCTTCGCCCTGTGAACTTGAAGATCCGGCCACTGCTCCCACAGATGTTTTTCCGGGCGCGAGGCTCGCTTTCTTCATAGGCGGAGCTCCTTCCCTGGATTCAGGTATTTTTCGTTTGCGCAGATTATAGGGTGCTGTGTAATGCTGTTCTCCAGAACTTCGTGCTGCTTCCATTGATGCCTCCTGCTGTTAATCAGTAGCCAGTATTATACCCGTTACCATTGAAGACGTGGGCTGTTGGCTGCTCTTGCTCACCCCAGCCACTTACTGACTGTATGCTCTTGGGACTTCGCTTGTTTGCCGCCTACCCACACCTTCAATGGTAACGGGTATATCTGACTAATCTTTCGACAAGCGATGGGCGCTGGAGTTGCACAATCGGTCAGTAGCACTAACCTACTGGTCAGTTTCTAAGTAAAAACTTGCCAAACCGCACCTTTATTTTACCGAAAATAATCCACCACTTTTACATCTTCAGCCCTGAGATTCGCAGGCAGCAAGGACTCTACACAAGTTCCTTTTTCCAGTTGTGGCAGTTTCGTCAACACGTAGCGGAACCAAACGTAGCGGAACCAAACGTAGCGGAACCAAGCATATGGCTCAATCCCGTTAGCCTTCGCTGTTTCCATCAGACTGTATAGCACCGCACTGGCATTGGCGCCATTCACCGAATCGGCAAGTCGAGTAAGCCTGAGGGGATTTCACCATCAAGCTTCTCACGGAACCGTACGTGACAGTCTCCCGTCATACGGCTCTTGATCACACATTTGATGCACGAAGCAATTACCAGTGAGCAAAGAGCCCCGGTTTTATCTTCCTCAGTCTGTCGAGCCTGTAAACTGGCCGTGAAGGGTGTTTTTGGCAATTATGCGGTCATCAATAATAGTGTCAAAATACTCATTAACAGGAATTACGATAAGTCCGGATTCTTTGAAAATATCACCAAACTCAATCTTGGTATCCGTGTTATCCGTGTTATCCGTGTTATCCGTGTTATCCGTAAGGCTAAGCTCGATTTTGTTTCTCCGGCGGATGATGAAAAATCCGACAGAAACGGCTATCAGCAATATTAAAAGAAGGGTATATAGTTCGCGTCCCTCCCGAAAGGTCGGCAGTCCTGATGCGGCCAACACATCAGTACCTGTGATAATCAGCCCGAGACAGGACAAAGCCCCCATTCTAAACGCATGAAATTTGACCACCAGAGTTCCCTCTCAACTTAATGCTTAAGCCCGAATATTGCCACTCTGATAAACTTGGCTCAAGGTAGGCCGCTTCGCGGCGACTTTTTGCCCAGTGCAGCCCTCCAACCTATGGGAAATACCCGTCATTTTCTTTTGTCTATCCTTACTGACTTTGATCCCGAGAACAGCAAAGGATAGAGCCA
>NZ_JBPCXO010000432.1:0-1358 GCF_051008435.1 Endozoicomonas sp.
GGATCATGGCCAGGTTCTGTAGGCGTATTTAATATGTCACCCAACCGCTGAACAGAGATACCCGCCTGCTGAAAGTCCTGCCAGAGTTGCACCAGTTTCAGAATGGGTGCACTGACCCGGCCTGCGATCATATTAAAGGCAATCAACATGCCCACTGACAGCTCGCCGTTGATCACTAAAGTAGCGCCTACCCAGAGAATCAGTACCGTAACGACTTTATTAATCAGTCCTGCAGTCTGACTGGCGATATTGCCCAGATTCATAGCCCGGAAGGAGGCTGATACGTACGCCGCCAGCTGATCTTCCCAGACTCTCTGCATTTGAGGCTCAACGGCGCTGCTTTTAATGGTTTCCATCCCGGTAACCGACTCCACCAGAAAAGACTGATTTTCAGCACCGCGCTTGAACTTTTCGTTCAGACGGGCACGGAGTATCGGCGTTACAATCAGGGACAGAATGATATAGAAAGGCATAGAGCCCAGAACAATCCAGGTGAGGGTTGGGCTGTAAAAGTACATCACCACAAAGAAGATGATGGTGAACAGCAGGTCAATACAGAGCGTCAGCGCTGATCCCGTAATAAACTCCCGAATCGTATCCAACTCTCGAACACGGGCAACGGTGTCCCCCACCCTGCGAGCATGGAAAAAGGCAACAGGCAAACGCAGCAGGTGATTAAAAAGCCGTGACCCCAGCACCACATCCACCCGGTTGGTGGTATGGCTGAACACATAATTCCTGTGACCATTCAGCACAATATCGAAGACAGAAAGCACCAGCAGGCCAAAAGCCAGCACATCCAACGTCGTTAATGCCTGATTGACCAGTACCTTGTCGATGATGACCTGGAAGAAGAGAGGTGTAATCAGTGCAAACAGTTGAATAAAAAAGGACGCCAGAAACACTTCATAAATCAGCTTCTTGTGCTTGAGTATCGCAGGAATAAACCAGCTGAAGTCAAACTTGGCCATCCCACCCGGTAGCATGGAACGTTTAGTAAAGAGAAACAGTTCACCGGTAAACAGGCTTTCCAGTACATCCAGAGAAACGGTTTCCGGTTTATCCTTAAGCGGGTCTTGAATCAGTGCCTTGCCTTCATGAAATCGGGCAATGATAAAGTAGTGGCCGTCTGTATGACGGGCTATAGCGGGTAAAGGAAGGTCTTGGAGTTTTTCACTGTGGGTTTCAACTCGCCGGGCTTTGAGTTTTAAGAACTTTGCGGCACTGAGTATATCAATGGCTTCAATAGCCCTGGTTGAATCACCCAACTGATGTTTGATCTGTTCTGGCTGAGCGGCCAATCCATGAAAGCGGGCAAGCATGACCAGACAGGTCACGGCTGAATCCGAACTGCGTAC
>NZ_JBPCXO010000433.1:0-6757 GCF_051008435.1 Endozoicomonas sp.
ATATTACTGTCGGATACGAAGTTATGTGTCATCAGCGAGAAAGCAGGGTCAGAATATTTTCGAAGCTCTGCTTATAGCTCTGAAGAATTATGGTAATCATCCTTTGCTGGGTGCTGAATAGTTACATTGAAACAGTACGAGCTATTCAGCCCCTAAAGGTGTTCAATCGAGAAGCAGGTCGAATGTCAAAATGGCAGAACAGTTATGCTGATTGGGTCAATGCAGATATCAAGGTAGGCCGACTGCAAATTGCATGGAATACCTTTCATGGTCTGGTGAGTGGTATCGAGTACATTGCATTAGTTTGGATAGGCGCGTCTTTAGTTCTGGGAAATGTATTTTCCATAGGCATGCTTTATGCTTTTCTGGCATGGAGACAACAATTTTCACAGAAGGCTCAGACTTTTGTAGATAAGATTTTTGAGTATCGGATGCTAAGCCTCCACTTGGAACGTATCTCTGATATAGCTCATGCCAATGATGAGGAGTATCTGGACACTGTTCATGAAGAACTATCCAGTGTAAAAGGTGAAATAACGCTTAAAGACATTTGCTATCGATACAGTGAGGAAGAGTCTTGGTTGCTTGAGAACATTAACTTAACAATTCAGTCTGGCGAATGTGTGGCCATTATAGCGCCATCCGGATTTGGTAAAACAACTCTAATGAAGGTAATGATGGGGCTCATTCAACCACAACAGGGGAGTGTGTTAATTGATGGTAAAGATGTTCGGCATATCGGCTTGAGGAACTATCGACGCTTTACTTCAGCGGTTATGCAAGAAGATCAGTTATTGTCAGGGTCGATTGCAGAGAATATAGCGTTCTTTGATAACGCTCCAGACCAGTCAAAAGTTGAAGAGTGTGCGGCAGCGGCTGGTATTCTTCCTGAAATAATGGCTATGCCTATGGGAATGCAGACACTGGTTGGAGATATGGGGAGTACTCTTTCTGGTGGGCAAGTGCAAAGATTATTACTTGCCAGGGCTCTTTATGTAAAACCTTCTGTACTTTTTCTTGATGAAGCAACCAGTCATCTTGATGTGGGCATAGAGCAGCATATCAATACAATGTTGAAAGGTCTGGGCATTACACGGGTGATGATTGCTCACAGACAGGAAACTATTGCTATGGCAGATAGGGTTATCAATCTCGCAGAGATACAAATGGCCAGATATAAAGCCATGGCTGCTGCAGAGGAAGAGGCTGCTATCTAGGAGCCTGTCGGAGAATAGACAGCCCGGCCTAAAATCCAGAAAGAACGGCCCATTTTTCCGATGAATTTGATTGAATAGGCCCACTATTCGCACAAATCCATCGAAAAAATGGACTCGTTCTACTGAATTTTAATTTCGACCGCTATTCTCGGTCAGGCTCCTAGTCCACGAATGGGGTTGGGAGGAAGCTGAACCGCCAGCATAAAGTCGGCAAACTTATCCATATCCCTTTCAAGGGCAATAGCTTTATTGGACTTGTTGGTGTCTTTAACATCCTTCAGTTCGACATCCATGCCCAGTAACCCTTCGAAGGCCACAATGAAGTTTTTGAAGGACAGACGCTCATCAAGATCTTCAGTATTGGTCATATTGTCAGCATGCTGTGTACCAAAATAGCCTGTGACCCGGTCGCCCCGCCAGTGCATGTGACCGTGAGTCGACATGCCTCTCATCGTCTGGGTGCTCATGGGGCCTTTCATGGACGCCAGGGTTCTTTCTCCTCCATCACCATTCAGGATTTCAGCAAAAAAGCAGCCGTCATCGTAGACAGACTGGTCGTTGTTACAGTTCAGGCGGGTGAAGTGTTCAGTAGGAAATGGCTGGCTGTTATAAGTATTCGGTGCGTCTGGATTACCCAAATTCCAGGTCAAGTGATCCATATCGCCAAACACATGGCAACTGGCACAGGATGACTCACCATTGGAGGATGTGCGGTTTGCGTCGTACAGCATGAAGCGTCCGGCTTGCAGATCTGCAGGTTCCGGGTTGAACATGCCTACTGATTGGCGCAGGGCTCCGGTTGTGGCATCAATCACCTTAACGCTGTTGTCAAAACGGGTCAGTACATAAAGCTGGCCATTGCTACCATTTCTGGCTTCATCCAGGAGGATCCCTTGAGGGCCTCCTTCAATATCAATGTGTCTTCCAGAAGCTGAAGCAGGACTGAAATTATTCCAGCGGTTATCTCGCTCAAGATCATTGGTGTTATAGACAGCAATCTTGTTCGAGCCCAGAGCGGCGACGTAAAGCGTTGTACCGTCGGAGCTGACTTGCATTTCCAGCGGCGTGGAGACAGAGTGTTTTTTGACCGAAGGGGGCGCTTTCAGTGCATCATAATTGATGTGTTTATTGAGGTGTCTGGGTTTAACCGAGCCATTCGCTGGGTCGATCACAGTGATGCGGGATTTGGCAATGTTGCCCTGAACCGTTGAGCCTCCGTGAAGACCCGGTCCCTCAAAACGAACGGCATTATTGGCATCGGTATTGGATACATAAATCTTGCCGCTCACAGGGTTTATTGCCATGTTAAACAGCGTCGTGCCTACGTGTTTAAAGTCGTTAGTTTGCTGCAGTGAGGCTGCATCAATGGCAAAGACATCGTGATCGGGCAGGTTAAAGCGAATGCCGTTGGAAAAGTTCAGGCCTCGTGTATCGAGCCACTGACCATTTTCCCTGTCGTATTTCACGATCATAGCTGTCCAGGGCTGGACATCGCCAAACTTGTTTCTTCCTGGTGCAGGACGGTTTGATGGTAGTGCACCATAAGCCAGTCCGTTAGGAGAGGTTATACCATCCTGCACATAACAGCCCTCAGGTTCATCCAGTCGAACCGGATAACCCTGCACGGTCGCATATTGGGGATTAACATCTTCAAACCCTGCACAAACAACCGCTTCATGAACGATAGAGGTCTGGTTTCCAGAATTTAAAACGGCGGCATAAACGGTATTGCCATCCGGGCTGACGGTCAGAGCTCTGGGAGTGTCGCCAAACAGCTCTATAATCTTGGTCGGCTTGCCACCCAGAGCACCGCCAAGGTTACTGCTGTTGAACACCCAGATATCAGCATGGGAAACACTGGGCGTATGTATCTGAGGGTCTCCGGCACCCG
Source organism: Endozoicomonas sp. (assembly GCF_051008435.1). Lineage (GTDB taxonomy): Bacteria > Pseudomonadota > Gammaproteobacteria > Pseudomonadales > Endozoicomonadaceae > Endozoicomonas_A. The sequence goes on from NZ_JBPCXO010000433.1 coordinate 3,109, forward strand.
GTACACTATTCAGGGAAGAATGAGTACGGTGTTGGCCTCTATGGGCCGTAGTAATAAACGCCTTGCCTTTGGCAAACACAATATCCCTGGGTTCATCGCCCACCAGAAGTGTTCTTTTTACTGTGCCCTGTTGGGTATCGACGACACTGACAGAGTCTGACAGATGATTAACGACCCACAGGTCATTGTTTTGCACTGCCAGGGCAACCGGCTCCAGACCGACAGGAATAGACTGGCTGTGAGCCAGGCTTCCGTTTGTATCAATGTCATAGACTTCAACGGCGTTGTCAGGGGTATTGGTCACAAAGAGTTTTTGACCATTTTCAGATATGGCCAGAGGCCGGACAGAAGCAGATTCAAAGGCAATAAAGGAGGGAGGGGCAGCACTGGCAGGTAGCAAAACCATACCAAGACATGCTGCAAAGCAAGCCATTATTCTATTCATAGTGCAGTGATCCTCAGGAGGATTGAAAGGGCTCCATCCATTCACTGTTTCGCTGAGAGACAGATTCTGAAGACTTCGAGCTAACTTTTTTTATTGTTATTTTTTTGTTATTTCGAGACATTGATGTATCAATTGGGATTGTGTTGGTGAAGTAAATTATTTGTAAAATGAGAAATATTTCTACTTTATGAAGTGTTTGAGAAAAGATTAAGACAGTGTTTTTAATTAAAAGAGGGGAGGATTATCTATCCATCTCTCTTATACTCACCTGGCTGTCTTCCAGGTGGATTCTGCCAGTAAAGAAATCATTATGGTTATTCTGAGCTGCATTGTGATCAACGATCAGTAGCAGACTGTCAGGCAGGTATTTTTTAAGCATGCCCTGTGCCAGTTGAACGGACACTTGATCCATCCCTGCAAAAATTTCATCCAGAATGGCTATCTCGGGAGCACGGGAAATGACTGAGAGCAAGGCCAGCTTTTTGATCTGTCCGCCACTGAGTTGATCTTTCCAGTTACGTTTGTCGCGCAGTTGCTCTTTTAAAAGATGCCACTGATCTTGAGGATAGAATTGTATCTCCTGCAACATCTCAATCAGCTCTTGATCGGTCAGTTCAGCCCTGTCTTTTGTAATCTGAATGTCTTCAATGTCGGGTAAACCTTTATCTACGCGTAATGTGACAAGTTCTCTAAGAGTCGTGTTTGGGGGGATGTATGTAAGCTGTTCCGAATGGAAGACTTCGGGCATCTCGCCATTGAAAGTAGTGTAGGTCACGCTCCCAGTCGCCCAGATACCATTACCAGCTTCTCTTCTGATCTTCGACAGCAAACTGCTTTTACCACTGCCAGAAGCGCCTGAAACCTGGGGATAGTCAGTGCCTGATCGGTCATTAGCACGCCTTCTGGGTGTCCCATGGAGAAGGCGTCCAGGTGGATAGCAACCTCATTACCCTTTTCTGCGAAATAGTCGGGTTGTTTCCACAGCTCCTCAGAGGGATGATTTATTTCTGCAGTCAGGTTGTGAACTCCCTGCACCGCTTTATTGAAGTCCAGCATGCTGGCGGCATTATTGGGGTACCAGGAAAAGGCACTGGAAACACTGCCAGTGGCGAAAAGAAGTGCCAGATAGTCGTCGTATGCTACTTCTCCTGCGCTCATCTTTTTGGCAATAAAAAGGCTTTTGGCAATGTAGTCGGTAAAGCCTTTTGCAATTCTCCAGCTACCTGATACCAGTCTTGTTTGGGTCTGGCTGGCGTCGGTCTCTCGAAGTTCCTGCAGCAGACCTGAATACTTTTCAACCATGAAGTCTTTTTTGGCGCCACTGCCAATGGTTCTGGCATTGGAGGTGAGTTCTTTTCTCAACAAGTCGAGCTCTGTGGCCAGTTCATCCTTTTTGACGGACAGATCCAGAAGGCCCTTGTTCAAAGTCAGAGTCATGGATTCAGTCACCTTGCTGTAGATATCCATGAACACCAGCATATCGGCTGAACCGCTTCTTACGATAAAGGAGAGATCATAAAAGCCGCCAATGTAAGCACGGGCCAGTGAGCTTTTTAAAGCACTTCCGGTATTGACGACGGTGTGGATGTTGCTGTCCATTCGAGCAATCAGGGTGTCGAGGCTTTTATTCAGGTTCAGTCTTATGAAGTTCTGGTCATCGAAAAAGAGGCTGTCCAGTTCGTTCTCTGCAGTCTGTGTCATTAAGAGTGTGTAGTAGCTATCTATAACAGAATCCATCAGCCAGTTGCCCAGACAGGGCAGGCAGAAATAGCCTAATGACAGTCCGGCTTGAACGTAACCGGATAGCGCCTCTTCAGGCTTGATACCCAGCTTAGGGTTGAAGTTTGCCAGACCGGTATCAATAGACTGATATCGGGATGAGAGCATTTTGGTCAGCCTTGAACTCATCAATTGTGAGCCCACCAGGGCAAGCGCCTGCATATGCGATAATCTCTGGATTGCCTGGCTGTCCATGATCTCATTCAGGGTCTGATCCATTTCAGAGACGATTTCCAGATTGGTTTTATTATTCTCCCGGCTGGAAGGCTTCAGCGTGATACACAGATAGGAAAGAGAGTGGTCGTCATCTGCAAGAGAGGTGAAGAGGCAGGTGCCACTCCAGACTGTGCCGGCACTTTCAAGCAGATACGGTACATTGATTTGAGTGACAGCAGAACTATAAGAGCTGCCAATAAGCGGTAAGCTGCTGATACCGGATGAAACAAATGGCGACATTATTTTCAACTGAGTGACAGCCGATAATGCAGTGGATAAGGGGGCAGTGTCTGTCAGGTCACAGGCAGCCATCACTTCGTCTGCTGCACCTATTGCTGCACCTGCAGCGGCACCTGGCAGCCCTCCCAGAATGGCACCGTTTATAGCGCTTTTCACTGGAGCGCTCATGTACTTTTCAAGGAAGTTGAATTGACCCGTGGCAACCAGCGCACCTCCGACAAAACCGCAGAGGTAATTAAGGGAGCTGGACATGGGCACATTGCTCATGGAAGCGGCTCCCATAACACCAGCGCTCATATAATAGGAGGCCGATGTCTGGAAGTGGTTATAGAGTATGTCCAGGCTTGATAAAGCAGCACCCGTAATGATTCCGGCACTTACCGTATAAGGCGTGTGGCCAGCAGCGTTGCTCGCAGCAATGCCACCGGCAATACCACTCATCAAAGGCATGACTAACCATTGAGAGTTATGCACTATCTGATGAGGCTGGTGGGAGACCAGGTCAGGATAAGCTGGCTGGGCGGGCTGATTTGAAGAGAAAGCCGCTTCAGTCATCAACAGTAAAATGATTACAGCTAAGAATCGCACTCAAAACTCCCTTTTGATTTCTGCTTTATGGGTCACTCATTTGAATTAAATCTATGGGTTATAGAGGTAAAAGAGTCCATTAAGTTCCTTGTTCCGTACCTATTCATTAGCAACCAGTTATTGTCTGGAACTCTATTTGAAAATGACTGTCTATAACCTGCTAGATGTTTGAATCTATTGTCTGCATCTGATAAAACAGCAGGACATCCCCTCTTTTCAGGAGATTGCGCCAACATGAACAACTAACACCTGTCATCGTAGCTTCTTAATAACTGCTGCAAAGCCCACAAGGTAGTATGTGAGAAGCTTTTTCAATCAAGTCCGTCAGCCTTGGAAACGAGCCACTGCCTGTTAACCTGTCTGTCAGATAGTCCCAGAATG
>NZ_JBPCXO010000434.1:0-8914 GCF_051008435.1 Endozoicomonas sp.
GTGGCGCTCCTATAGAAGTCATCAAACAGTACGTTCAGCAGCAGAGAACACCGCATTAGTCGGCTATCGCCGACGAGCTTACATCCCCGCACTCAAAGTACGGGGTTTTACGCTCAACCGATAAAAAGGCCCTTTTACAGGCCGGTTTTTTTTAGCAGACTGGTAAGCGACTCGATAAAGAAGCTTAACTATGACAACAATCAGGGAGTCTGATCAGCATCATCTTCCTTAACAGGAACAATCAGATCTTCTCGACTGATCTTCATATAGATCAGCAAATTGGACGCGATGTAGATAGAGGAATAGGTACCCACACCAATACCAACAATCAGAGCGGTAGCAAAACCATTAATCATCTCACCACCAAACAGAAACAGTGAGAGCAGCACCATCAAAGTAGTACCGGAGGTTGCCAACGTCCGCCCCAGAGTCTGGGTCAGAGAAACATTGATAACCTCATCAGCATCACCCTTCCTCAGCTTTCTGAAATTCTCACGGATTCTGTCGTACACGATAATCGTATCGTTCAACGAGTAACCTATAACCGCAAGAATCGCTGCCAGTACTGTCAGATCAAACGGCAACTGCAGGATAGAGAACAGACCCAGCACAATAATGGAGTCATGGCTCAATGCCAGAACGGCTCCGACAGAGAACTTGAACTGAAAACGGAAAGCGATATAGAGCATTACCATGCCCAGAGCCATCAGCATACCCAGACCGCCCTGCTCTCTCAGTCGCTCACCTACCTGCGGACCGACAAACTCCACCCTTTTAACGACAACACTGCCATCGTGATTCTGATCAAGCAGCTTGGCAAGATTATGACCCAGAGCCGGATCATCACCCGGGATACGAACCAGAATATCGCGAACCGACCCGAACTCCTGAACGACGGCATCACTATGACCTGCTTCGCCTAACTGACTGCGAATTTCTTCAGTATTCGCAGGCTGGTCGTAGACCAGCTCAATCAGGGTTCCCCCAGTAAAGTCCAGACCCCAGTTGATCCCCTTGATTGCCAGGGATGCCAGTGAGCCAACGACCAACACAATGGAAAGAATGGTTGCGTAAGTACGCAACTTCATAAAATTAATGACTTTTTGATCTGCCATTGCGACCACCTCAGATGCTCAGTTTCTTCAGATCACGACGTCCGCCGTACACTAGATTCACCAGTGAGCGGGTCACCATAATCGCGGTGAACATGGATGTGACGATACCAATAGACAGAGTCACAGCGAAGCCTTTGATCGGACCAGTACCCACTGCAAAGAGAATCAATCCCACCAGCAGCGTAGTAATGTTACCGTCAAAGATTGAAACAAAGGCCCGGTCGTAACCATCGTGAATAGCCCGTTGAACCGGACGACCCAACTTTATTTCTTCACGTATTCGTGAGAACACCAGCACGTTGGCATCCACCGCCATACCCAGTGTCAGAACAATACCGGCAATACCTGGCATTGTCAGAGTCGCCCCAAAGATACTCATTGCAGCGGTCAGCAGCATCAGGTTGATGGCCAGGGCAATATTAGCCAGCAGACCAAACACCCGGTATACCACCACCATGAACATCACAACCATCGCCAGTCCCATCAAGGTGGAGTCCACACCCATCTTGATGTTTTCGGCACCCAGGCTTGGGCCTACTGTACGCTCTTCTACAAAATACATTGGCGCCGCAAGGGAACCGGCACGCAGCAGCAGAGCCAGCTCAGACGCTTCTCCAGAAGAATCCAGACCGGTAATACGGAACTGATTACCCAGGGCTGACTGAATAGTCGCAAGGCTGATAACCCGCCTTTCTTCACGGAAGCCAGGCACCTTCACCGCAACTTTCTCACCGTCGACTTCACGGATTTCAGTACGGGTCACCGGCTTTTGCTCGATAAATATCACCGCCATGCTACGCCCGATATTATTTCGGGTGGCGTTATTCATCTTCTTACCGCCAGTGCTGTCCAGGCTGATATTAACCTGCGGCTGACCACTTTCAGTATCAAAGTTGGACTGGGCACTGGAGACACGCTCACCGGTAATGATGATGTCTCGCTCCAGACTGACTTGGCGCGCACGATAATCAAACAACTCTGTAGTGCTGCGAGAAGCGTTCGGCAACGCCTCAAGGCGGAACTCCAGGTTCGCGGTTTTACCCAGAATACGCTTGGCTTCAGCCGTATCCTGAACACCTGGCAGCTCAACAACAATATTATTGCGTCCCTGGCGCTGTACCAGAGGTTCTGACACACCCAGTTCGTTAACTCGATTACGAACTGTCGTCAGGTTCTGCTTGACCGCATAATCTTCCAGTTCACGGATATATTGCTCAGAGTAACGATAAGAGACAACAAAACGTTCACCCAGATCTTCGGTGTCTACCAGCAGATCAGGAAACTCGCGCTTGATTCTCCGCTCAGCCTTATCACGGGTAGCCTCGTCAAGGAATGCCAACTGACGAGCACCGTCCGCACGATCCGGCATGGTGCGATAACGCAACCTTTCCTTACGCAGAAGTGTTCGAATTTCAGTATTGGAAATATCCAGCTTGGTCTTAACCGCTCGAGCGGTATCCACTTCCAGCTGGAAATGCACACCACCGGACAGATCCAAACCCAACTTCATGGGATAAGCACCAATGGAAGTCAGCCAGTCAGGCGTGGTGGGAGCCAGGTTTAACGCTACGATATAATCATCGCCCAGGGCGTCCTTGATCACCGACCTGGCCAGCTGCTGCTGATCCGCATGCTTCAGTCGAATCAATAAGGCATTATTTTCGGTATCACTGGCCTTGGCCTCAATATTGGCGGCTTCCAGTGCTTTTTGCGCCTTTTCCTGCACACCAGCATTGATCGTCTCTGATGAACTGGCGCCCGATATCTGAATTGCAGGATCATCGGGGTACAAGTTAGGTAGAGCGTACACAAAACCAAGTGCAACAATGGTTGCAATCAGCAGGTACTTCCACAGGGGATATCGATTGAGCATGGCCCACCGGTTCCTGTTCTATATATTAAATGCCTGGATCAGGAGCCTGTTCAGGGAACGAATATTCTCCCTGATGCCCAGGCAAAATCCGTTTCTCCAGAGATAACCGGAAAACATCTTCGATTTCCGGTCGCGCTTTTTTATCGTGAAAGAATTTTTCATTATCGATGATGCAGAAAAATTATTCCCTTAGCTCATGGCTATTACTTAATGGCTTTGATAGTGCCCTTGGGCAAAGAAGCTGCAACTGAAGATTTCTGGAAGTTCAGTTCAAGATTCTCGGCAACCTGCAGGGTAATAAATTCATCAGTAGAATTAACTACCTTGCCTACAATACCCCCGGTGGTCACAACCTCATCACCCTTGGACAGATTGCCAAGCAGATTTTTATGCTCTTTGGCACGCTTGGACTGTGGGCGCCAGATCAGCAACCAGAAAATCAGGACAAACCCGCCCAGCATAATCAGCTGACCATACATGCTTGGACCCGCAGCGCCTGCGCCAGCCGCTTCAGCAAATGCCGGACTGATGAATGGGATCATTCAAATACTCCTTAAAGACAATAAAACAGTTAAAATCTATCACTACGAAACCGTAACCAGGCTCTTCCTTACAGGGCCGGCACTGGCAGATCACGCTTTCGGTAGAATTCTTCGACAAAGTCGTCCAATTTACCTTGTTCAATGGCGTCTCGCAAACCCGCCATGACTCTCTGGTAATAACGCAGATTATGAATCGTGTTGAGCATACAACCCAGAATCTCACCGCATTTGTCCAGATGATGCAGATAGGAGCGACTGAAATTCTGGCAAGTATAGCAGTCACAACTCTCTTCTAAAGGACGTGAGTCCCGCTTATGAACGGCGTTGCGAATCTTAATAACACCTTCGTCCACAAACAAATGACCATTACGGGCATTACGGGTCGGCATCACACAGTCAAACATATCCACACCGCGACGTACGGCTTCAACAATATCCTCAGGCTTGCCCACGCCCATCAGATAGCGCGGATAACCTTCAGGTACTCTGTGGGTGATATGCGACAAAATGCGCATCATGTCTTCCTTGGTTTCACCTACAGAAAGACCGCCAATGGCATAGCCATCGAAACCAATCTCAGCCAAGCCTTCCAGAGAACGATCACGCAACTGCTCAAACATTCCACCCTGGATAATACCGAACAGAGCAGAAGGGTTATCACCATGAGCATCTTTGGACCGCTTCGCCCAGCGCAGAGACAGCTCCATGGACTCTTCCGCTTCTTTTTCAGTCGCTTCGCCATCGGTACATTCGTCAAAGATCATGACAATGTCAGAGCCCAGCTCACGCTGAACCTGCATGGACACTTCCGGGCTCAGGAAAACAGGAGAGCCATCAACCGGCGACTTAAAGGAAACACCTTCCTCGGTAATCTTGCGCAGCTTACCCAGACTAAATACCTGGAAGCCGCCTGAGTCCGTCAGAATAGGGCCCTTCCACTGATTAAAATCGTGAAGGTCTCCGTGTTCCCGGATAATTTCGGTGCCCGGACGCAACATCAGGTGAAAAGTATTCCCGAGAATAATTTCCGCCCCGGTGTCTTCAATATCTTTGGGCATCATGCCTTTAACGGTGCCATAGGTACCAACAGGCATAAAACAGGGCGTTTCAACCGTTCCACGGGGAAAGGTCAGCCGTCCACGTCGAGCTTCACCATCAGTGGCCAGCTCTTCGAACTGCATGAAGCACTCTTCTCTACTCATGAGCCTCTCAATTCAGATGACACAGGCGCCTGTGTCCATCCGACATCATTTCCAAAAAAGAATTAATTTTAAAGTGGGAGCGGGTCAGGGCTTTTTCAAGCCCGACTTACGACTTATTTCCTGGTCAGCCACATGGCATCGCCATAACTGAAGAATCGATACCCTTCTTTCACCGCCTCGTTATAGGCCCGAAGTATGGCGTCTTGACCCGAAAACGCACTGACCAGCATCAGCAATGTTGACTGGGGAAGATGAAAGTTAGTGATCATGGCATCCACAGAGCGGAATTCGTAACCCGGGAAAATAAAAATATCGGTGTCACCAAAGAAGGGCCTGATCTCCCCATCTCTGGAAGCAGACTCCAAAGAGCGAACCGATGTAGTGCCAACAGCCACTACTTTATTACCCCTGGCACGAGCGGCCTTAACCGCCTCACAAACCTCTTCCGGCACTTCTATATATTCAGAGTGCATCTCATGGTCGGCAATGTTATCCACCCGGACTGGCTGGAACGTACCTGAACCAACGTGCAAAGTAACGAAAGCCTGTTCGACGCCTTTATCTTTCAGACGCTGCAACATAACCTCGTCAAAGTGCAGACCGGCAGTCGGTGCTGCCACAGCACCGTCTTTCTCTGCAAATACGGTTTGATATCTCAGACGGTCAGCACTGCCATCTTCCCGGTCAATATAAGGAGGAAGTGGCATATGGCCATGTTCCTGCAATTGAGGCAGCACCGGCTCATCAAAATCAATCAGAAACAGAGCCCCTTGCCGACCGGTCACTTCTGCTTGAATACAGTCATCGGCCAGGAATATTCGGCTGCCTGGCTTAGGTGCTTTACTAGAACGGACATGTGCCAAAACCTTTCGTTCTTCAAGCACACGCTCGATCAGAACTTCCAGCTTACCCCCGGTTTCCTTTCGGCCAAATAATCTGGCAGGAATGACACGGGTATTATTCATGACCAGCAGGTCGCCGGGCTCAAGCAGGCTTTCCACATCGGCAAACTGCCCATGGGAAATGGTTTCTGTCGGGCCATCCAGCCGCAATAGGCGACTGCCAGTACGCTCCTGGGCAGGAAACCGGGCAATCTGCTCATCGGGCAGCTCAAAATCAAAATCACTGACGCGCATAATGGTGTGTGGTCTGGTACCTGAAAACAAAACAGTCAGGAGCAATACGACGGCTCCATCCAGCTCCATGAAAGTATCACCCCTTTCATGAAAATGCCTGTAACAACATAAAAAAACCGTTCAACTGCCAGAACTATAAGTTCAGGAGAGTCGATCGTTTCTCAAAAAAACGCGTCAATATACTGCAAAACCGAGGCCCTGTCAGGCGACAAAATACGCAACCCGGCATTAGAGAAATGGATGTAAGGAATAGACAGAAAAGTGAGATACCTGAACTCAGGTTAAAACGGCTGTTGAAAACGATTTGGGCTTATGTATACTACGCCACATCTTCTCGGGACAGCCCAGTCCTGAAAAACAGTGCCGGTGTGATGGAATTGGTAGACATAGGGGATTCAAAATCCCCCGCCTTCACGGGCGTGGCGGTTCGAGTCCGCCCACCGGTACCAATTCGTTTGTTTTATCTTCCGTTTGTTTTATCTTTAACTTATTCTCTTCAAGAAAACTCTGTTAAACGAATAACTCTTGTCGTTCATAATTTGAAACTCTGCGCATCAGCTTCAAAAACCAGGTCACAAAGTAAGACTTAAACCCCAAGTCAGCCTGGTAAAATCGTTGATGATAAACAATGACTCTATGAGCTAACGCATAAAACATCACGTGTCTGAGCAACGAACCCTTAGCCTCAACGCCATATCCTTGGCAGTAGTTTTCAAATACTCGACTCAAAAACTCTTTTGAAACATCAATGTCGAGATTTTCTCGTTTTGGTAAAAGCCAGACTAAAAACCAACCAATGTCGGTCATCGGATTGGAAAGGGTAGCCTCACACCAATCAAACCATTTCACACTGTCGTCACTAAACAGCACATTCATAGGATGAGCGTCGCCATGACAGACGGCATCTGGCAAATTCAGTTTTAAAATTTCACAACAAGCTTTTTCCACCTCAGGACACAACACAACCAGATCTTCATAAAGCACTTCTTCGATATCCCAATAGGACAACCATTCCTTATTATTAAGAAAGCAGCTGAAGGCATCACTTAGGTTGTTATAGTAAAAGGAAGTCGTTTTCAGGCCTGACTGGAAAGTACTGAAAGGAACCTGACGGTGAAATATCCCCAACTTTCTCACCGCCTCAAACCAGTGATTTGAATTGCCACTTTCAATCAATCGATCTCCACCCGACCGGGTGAGCAACCAACCCCTTTCAATATCAGCACCTAAAATATCAGGAGAAAAATCAGGCTTTTCTTTTGCTATTCGGCTTGCAACAAAAGCTTCAGAAACATCACTCTTTTTAAAGTAAACCAGACCTTTCTCTGTTGTTATTTTTACTATAACTGAGTGCTCAAATTTGCTCACCAGTTCAGAATCTATAACGGTTTCACCCTGCTCTCTCAGCCGATCATTGATCCAGTGTTTATAGTTTTCTGGTATCATTCACTCTCCTGAAAATACTTTAATTCCAACCCGAAACTCAAAGTTCACGCTCAGCACCCTATAGAATCCAGAGTGACAGAGCATCAGGTTAACTGATAACAACACTATTAATGAACAGTGGCAGTATGAATGTCGGAATTCTAACCCTTGATGGTTTTAACGAACTTGACTCTTTGATCGCTTACTCAATGATTAACCGCCTTGAGTCATCAGGCCTCAAAGCTCATATAATTGGCACTACCGCATCAGCTACATCTATGAACGGCCTAACCATCAAAACAGAAAAAAGGCCTGATTATTTAAGTGAGTGTGAGGCAGTGATTATCGGGAGTGGTAGCAAGACCCTATCACACCTGGACAACGAAATTTTGCTCAATCAAATTAAACTGAATGACGAAAAACAACTAATTTCCAGTCAATGCTCAGGCGCACTCATTCTTCAAACCTTGGGCTTTCTCGAGAATCAATCTATCTCAACAGATCAATTTACTCGATCAACCCTAGAAACTCGGGGATACACAACCAACGAACACTCTTTTTCTTACAAAAAAAAGATCGCCACATCAGGAGGCTGCCTGGCAAGCACATACCTTGCCACCTGGATCACAGACTCCCTTCTTGGAAGGGAAGCGACGGTCGAAATGCTGGAAAAAGTACTACCGGTTGATGACACCAAGAACAGAATTGCGGAAATTTTTGAGAAAATTGCCATCACCGCCGAATGATCTTATGGCTGAGTATGATGTGAGCCGGCGCTATGAATACTGCCTATAAACGACATTATCATTCTCTTAATTACAGGGCGAACCGCTTACTCGCCCTGTCAGTGGCTCAATTCTACAGGCAGCCTACTGGCCGCCTCCGCCCCCGTTATTACTATTACAGCTGCCGTCTTCACAGCCATTGTCCGTCTCCGCCGGGCACCAGTTCGACGCTCCGCCAATAGGGCTTCCGCCTCCGCCGAAGCTGATGCCTCCGCCCCAACCGCCACTGCCGCCTCCGATGATGCTGGAACTGGAGCCGCCTCCGCCACTGTTACCCGAGCCACCACAACTTCCGCCACTGCTGTACCAGGTCATGCTATTGCTGGAGTTGACAACCTGGCCATTGGCACAATGACTCTCCCAGTTCACCCGGCCCCAGTACTGGTGCGTCCAGCAACCCCCTCCGGTGGCACTGCCTTCGTCGTCCGGGTTGAAGTGTCTGAGGGCCGTAATCCGGTACGGCACCGTGTACACTTCACCCGGCTCCAGCGTCGCCGGTAACGGTTGCAGGTATTCGAACCGCGCCACGTCATTGCCCGTGGGCAGATCACCGGCCATGCTCTCGGCCCGGATCAGGCCGTGGTTGGTCAGAGTGATTTCACCGTTGAGGGTATCGCCCTTCTTCATGACCGGCAGGTTGATGCTCATGGGTTCAATCACCACCACCGCGACGGGCACATCGGTCTTGAACTCCGCCTGCAGGTTGATCTCGTAGCGATCTTCCAGGGTGATCTCCTTCACTTCCCATTCCACCGTGATCAGGTTGTTGGTCAGGAAGATCTCTTCAGCGGTGACGATACCCGGCTTCACCCACAAACGGCCACTGACGTCTTCGT
>NZ_JBPCXO010000435.1:0-11948 GCF_051008435.1 Endozoicomonas sp.
GGATTTGGCCATTTTTTATGATTCTTTTCGTTGAATAGCTCGCTATTCGCCTCAAATAATCATAAAAACTGTCTCAAACCGGACTTTTTCTCGCTACGGTCGGCTAAGTCCGACAGACTCCTAGGAGTATGATCTGAATTTTTTTGGCTGATACTTCACTGAAACACAGTGTTCAACGATAGTCCAGCCCTATGGCTTCGCGGACTTCCCTGAGGGTGTCCTGGGCTTCATCCCGGGCCTTCTCAGTTCCTTCTGCAATGATACTCTTTACGACATCGGGATTGTTCTCCAGTTCCCTGGCTTCGATCCGGATCGGCTCCAGTTCTGCCTGAACGGCTTCAATCAGTGGCTTCTTGCAATCAAGACAACCAATACCGGCAGAGCGGCAGCCGGTCTGTACCCAGTCCTTGCGTTGTTCGTCCGAGTAAACCTGATGAAGTTGCCAGACCGGACACTTTTCCGGTTCGCCCGGATCATTCCTGCGAATCCGCGCTGGGTCTGTCGGCATCTTTTTCAGTTTGGAGGCAACACTGTCCTGATCTTCTCTCAGGCTGATGGTATTACCGTAGGATTTGGACATTTTCTGACCATCAAGGCCAGGCATGCGGGCCTGTTCGGTCAGCAGTGCCTGGGGTTCCGGCAGAATGACTTTACCTGTGCCTTCCAGGTAGCCAAACAGTCGCTCCTGATCTCCAAGAGTAATATTGCTCTGTTCTTTTAACAGGGCCTTGGCCGTAGCCAGAGCCTCGTCATCACCCTGTTCGAGATAAGAACGGCGCAGTTTTCGGTAGAGGTTGGCCGCTTTTCGACCCATCTTACCTATGGCTGCCTCAGCATTTTCCTCAAAGCCCGGCTCCCGGCCATAGAGGTGATTGAAGCGCCGGGCAATCTCACGGGTGATTTCCACGTGAGCTTCCTGGTCTGCACCCACAGGCACCTGGCCAGCACGGTAGGCAAGGATATCGGCACTTTGCAGTAATGGGTAGCCGAGGAAGCCGAAAGTGGAGAGATCCCTTTCCTTCAGTTTTTCTTGCTGGTCCTTGTAACTGGGCACTCTTTCCAGCCAGGAGAGCGGTGTAATCATGGAGAGCAGCAGATTTAATTCTGCGTGTTCCGGAACCCGTGACTGAATAAACAGAGTGGCAGAGCCGGGATTAATACCGGTAGCCAGCCAGTCAATGACCATGTCCCAGACAGAGTCTTCGAGTTTTTCCGGTTCTTCATAGTGAGTGGTCAGTGCATGCCAGTCAGCTACGAAGAAAAAACATTCATACTCATGTTGCAGCCGAAGCCAGTTTTTCAATACCCCATGATAATGGCCAAGGTGTAATCGGCCAGTGGGTCGCATGCCAGACAGAACACGCGACTGCGAGTCTACAGCGCTCAAGAGGCTCTCCCGTTAGAATCCTGAGTCGACAGGTTACGATAGTTTGGACGCAGGTAAAAGAGTGATTTCATCCGCTGCGAATAAAAACTGCCATCTGCCTGATGAAATCTTCGATCAGGGCAGGTGCGTGTTTTTTAACGGTGAAAAAGAAGGCTGTTCCCAGCCAGTTAGAGGCAATCTACCAAGAGTCAGTCGGATTTCATTATATTTGAAAGCCTGTGTCCGACAGATTTCTAGCTGAGAAAGGCTGCTGGGTTTCCTTTACCTTCCCGCAACACTTCAGGGTTGTCTTCCAATAAACTGATCACAGTCGTTGGCTCCATACCACGGTAACCACCATCAATGACCAGATCCAGCTGACTTTCCAGTGTTTGCCTAATGTCGTATGGATCGAGCATGGGTTCATTGTCACCCGGTAATTGCAGGGTGCTGCTCATCAATGGCGCATCCAGTTCATTCAGCAGAGCACTGACAATACTGCACTCAGGTACTCGCAAACCGATGGTTTTTCGTTTGGGGTGCATCAGCCGGCGAGGAACTTCCCGGGTGCCTTTCAGAATAAAGGTGAAAGGGCCTGGCGTGTGGTTCTTCAGTAAACGGTATTGAACGTTATCGACCTGAGCGTAAGTGGCCAGTTCCGAAAGGTCTCGGCAAACCAGAGTGAAGTTGTGTTTGTCGTCCAGACGACGAATCTGGCGAATGCGTTCAACGGCTTTCTTTTCGCCAATCAGGCAGCCCAGCGCATAGGCTGAGTCAGTCGGGTAAGCGATCACCCCTCCGGACCTCAGAATTTCTGCGGCCTGACGGACCAGACGAAGCTGCGGCGTCTCAGGGTGAATCTGAAAAAACTGACTCATGGCTGTTGTGTACATGGTACCTGCACCTTGTGAACCGTCATTTAGACACGGTGTTCACAGGGGTGTCGGCAGGTTGCCATTCTCTTGCAGTAATGAAGGAGCGCGCATCATACCACTGAAGTCGGGCAGTGCAACGATTCAGTAAGCGATAAGGGACGGAGGGAGCTTTTGAGTACTTTGATCTCATTTGGAGTCAGGTGGCGGAATGCTCCGGGACTCATTTCATCAAGCCGCAGATTGACCAGCCGGATACGTTGCAGATCGATCACTCTGTAGCCCAGGCTCCGACACATCTTGCGAATCTGGCGGTTCATACCCTGTGTCAGGGTAATCAGAAAAGTACTGGGGCCTGTCTGGATCATTTTGCAGGGGCAAGTTTTGATGCCGTTGTATTCAAGACCTTGAGCCATTGTTTGGCAGAAATCAGCATTAATCGCCTTATCGACGGTGACGCAATACTCTTTTTCATGGAAATAGTCAGGGTGCAGAATTTTCTGACAGAGGTCTCCGTCATTGGTTAACAACAGAAGTCCATGGGAGTCTTTATCCAACCTGCCAGCAGGAAAGACTCTGTGCTGATGGTTTAACTGGTGAATGATGCTATCGGGATCCTCTTCATGACAGACACAGTCAATACCCACCGGTTTGTTGTAAATCTGGTACACAGACTCAGGATTAGATTGGATCCGCTGCTTCTCTACATGAACCACATCCTGTGAGGAAACCCGGTCGGTATGCTTTCCAGGTAGACCATTGACGTATACAAGGCCGGCCTCTATCAGTCGGCAGGCCGCTCTTCGAGAGCAGTAACCAGAATCGGCGATCCATTTTGACAGGCGGGTCAGGGTTTCTGAAGGCACAGCTTTTAAGTCATCGATTGATTTAGCCGACGAAGTCTACCCTGAGGTTTGTTGACTTGGAAGCTGCATAATCATTCAATTTTTCGTAGAAGCAGTTCTCAAGATGAGAAAATTACACCTACATTTATGAGCTTCAGGTCAATTTGCGGACAGGGCTTATGAAGTGTTCACGCTGGTTCTGGATGACTTTTTGTTTGCTTTCGATAAGTTTCTCGAAACAATCTTCAGGACAAATGCTCCTTTTCGAACGGTACATGGGCGAAGCCTCTGCCGTTGGCTATCGGAGTGTGGGCTATCAGGCTGTGCACTTTGAGTCTCTTCAGGATGCGGGCGCTACTCCTTTTCGCACTTTAATGAGAGGAAACAGTTATTTTGTGTTTCAGCCGACCGCTCAACCGGTTCAAACCCGGGATCAAATTCTTGGTGATAAACCGGTTTCCGAACCTATAAAGCAGAGCAGCCCAGGCTCAAGTTCAACAGGGTCCATGCATTCACAAGCGTCGACTGGCTCCACTGATTCGGAGCAGTCGAGTCCTGTTGAGGTGACCGTTGGCTCTCCTGAGAGCTGGCTGCAGAGGCAGAGCCGGGCTGTGTTTTCCAACCGTAACAGTAATTCTGGGGGAACGGGAAGAAGAGGGCGTGGCAGAGTAAGTCAGTGTCGGGCACTTGCCAGTGCCGCGCCGCCCAATGGTGCTCTTCAACAAATGCACTTTGACGTAACAGTGGTGCCGGGGGATAAGCCTGATGCATCTATCACCCGAACCCAGTACACAAGAATATATCCTTCGCCAGCACATGCTCTCTACAATGATCTTGGTTTTTCCAGTATGGATCTACTCCAGGTGCTTTATGTTGAGGATGCCAAAGAGAGTAACAACACCGATAAGATGCTGCAGTTCTTGGTTGAAGGGGATGAGGGCGATCCTGACGCCGATCTTGGTCAATTTTCTGAGGGCCAGATCAGTGCTTTGCAGGAGTTTCGTCGCAGAGCAAGGAGAGCGGTGGTACAGCAACACGGTGAATACATTGATGGTTTATGGGGCATCAGCTGTGGCTGGGTCATCGATGCACTCTATGATATTGAGTCTGGTAATCTCTCTCTGGAAATGACGCACTCTGATCAGAATCCAATATTGCTGGTGCCAATACCGTTGAATCAAGTGCCCGAAGTCTTGATGGCGGGTCTTCAAAACCTGAATGTATCCGCTGAGCTGCTTGCAGGCATGACCGTAGCTCCTCCATTCGTTCTACCCATGCTTCCTGCTCCTGTTGTTCCTCCAGTCCAGCCTGTTCAAAACTATGATGAGGTACCTCTGGAAAATGGCGGGGCACCTGACCTTGAAGATAGTCCGACCGTGTCTTCTGATGAAACCACGCAGACGTCATCGGGTGCCAGCGCAGAGAGTCGTGTTGCTGAGTACGATGATGTAGCTCTTGACGAAACAGATGAAGGCCAGGGTACGGGCAATCCCTGGGATCTTTTGGTGGGTAATGAACCCATTACTGCAGTAAGAAGAAGGGGGTATGAGTTGATGCAGTCGGCACTCAGGAATAATCCTCCCATTCAGGATCGAGAGTATCAGCTGAGGAGGGTTCGGCTAGAAATTAAGAACAATGACAAACTCATCCCTGACAGGGAACAAAGGAAAGCACTGCTTGAGCAGTTTAATAAAGCAATAAATGGCGAGATTGTCGGATTCAGGCTCTGGGGGATTAATGTGGTTCCTAAAACCTGCAAGGATGGAAAACCTGAGGAAGTGGTTCGTCGGGATGACGAAGATCCGGGCAACAGTGGCGCGGGTGGATCAGGGAGCAGGTCAGGGAGCAGGTCAGGAAAAAAAGCGAATGGACATTGGAGTCGAGAAGGTCAATATGTCTCCTGGCAACCCTCTTCTGCTTCAGGCAGTAAAGGCCAGGGAAAAGAGGCTCAGGACGCATTACCCCTGCTTAATCTATCCCGGGAGAAGGTGAATAATTCCGACGCCGATGGGATGAATAGACTTGCGAAGGGAGGAAAAGCAAGAGCAGCCAGAGAAGATGATTTTTCCGTCTGGTTCGAAAAGGGGGCCGCATCTTTATGGCAAAACAGTGCCTCTCAATAATGGTGAATCGTTCAAAACTGAATCAACTTAGCAGCTTACGGTTTGAAGAACGTTCATAGGGCCCCATTGAATCAGTTGATTCATTGCCTCTGTACTTTTAGGGAAAAACAGACCGGAGAAAGCGAAGGCATTAATAGGAATGTTTTTGAACGAAGCCGCTGAGCGGGGAACAATCAACAGCCATTTCAGAGTTAATAACGTATTGTGTGCCAGAGTGAATTGATCGCCTTCAAACAATGCCAGTTGTCCAAGCATCTGGTGATAAATTTCAAGGATCTCTGAGGGGGATTCATGACCCTTTAAAAAAGTGACTCTGTGTTTGAATCTGAAAATATCCAGCCTGCCTGAAGAAAGAGGCTCTGCGTTTGAGCGTGCCTCATCAATGAGGGTTTTATAAGGGGGGTGGATCGGGACAAACTGCATGTGTTTGTGCATTTGACTGCATCCTGCATGAGCACCGCCGTTGTATATCACCAGACCTTTGTGGCTTTTCAATAACAGGTTAATGGCTTGGTGATCTGCCAGCGTCAGGGGTTCACCCTGTTGTCTGTATCGTATGCTTGCGAGAACCAGGTGTTGTTTCAGAACACTGTATTTTGACAGAAATAGCTGGTGGTCCGGTGACAGGTGACCAATAAAAAGGTGAGAGTCAATGTGTAGAAAGGGATCTTGAGTTTTATATAGGGCCTCATCCAGGTTTTCACTTCTAGGTTTGTGTGCCAGGTTTTTCACCCATTTGAAATAGAACTGCAAATTATTATCACTGACTATTCTGAATGGTTGTTCATCCCATACGATAGACTTGAGTTGACTTGCTTGATGGCTCTTGGCGAGAACAGCTGGCCATAAATCAGTGACATTTAGAAGCTTGAAAATCACGGATTGACCTCAGGAAGGGGTTAAAGGTCGAAGTTTAGAATAGCTTCGCTAAGGTGGCTTCTTGTTAAAATGGTTAGGTCTCCCCGTTCTCTTTTTTATACGTAAATGCGCTTCTTATTGTTGCGGCTGTCTCTCCAACTTAAGGGCATAGCTTACTCGTATAGAACCAGAGTTTATTTTCATTTTTTACTCTCTGAGTCATCAAGAGGTCATTATGTTGAGTTCGTCGAAGTGGGGCCGGGTGATCTTTATTCTGTTCTCGATGGGGTTGCCTCTTTCAGCAAAAGCAATAGATTGGGTGCATTTTGCACGTTATATTTTTCAAAACGGCTATTGGTATCAAACGGGTTATTACTCCATACATTTTAATGAATCTCCAGAGGCTAATGCGGCTACTCCCCACACTCCTGTGAGTGACTACCAGGCCTATCACTTCCCTGCTGGGGGGGCGTTGGCAGTGCCAGTTGGTGAATTTTTCCAGAACCAGCCATCAGAGACCGTAAAAAAAGTCAGAGAAGGGGGCGAGACGGGACAGTGTTTGAATGTCCCATCGCTAGACCCTCGTAGAGTTTCGAGTAACCATGTTCGAATTTTTTCAGAGGGTGGGCAGTTTAGAGTCGAGATTGAAGACTCAAATGGCGTGAAATCCTCGGTTTCTGGTGCTGGTTATCCTATAGACGCCATGCTTCGTTTTTATTTACAGAAAATATATGCCAGTCGAGAAGAGGTGTCTTCAGAACGTCATGAAGGAGGGGCGTCCAACGATTCTGGTCAAACGCAGAGTCAGCAACAGGAAGCCGAGCTAAATACCTTTCAATCCATTTCCCAAAGAGTTCGCTCACAGACTGAAAGACCTGGCATCTTTTTCGATCCGATATTTGGTACCAACTGCCAGTGGCAGATACAGGCTTATTTGAATAATCAAACACACAGTGTCGGCTGGCATATGCTTTCAGCACAGGCTCCCGCCGTAATATTGCTTCCCGTTTTTCTGGAGCCTGCTGCACAGTTCATTCCTCTGGAGAATCATCCTATCGTTCAGGGGCTTGAGAATCTGGGAGGGAGTCTGGAAAATCCCCCCGGGATTTCTGCCATTCAGCCTGCTTCAACTGTTAACTCTTTTTCCCAGTACGAGATGAGTCCGGAATTCCAGGCTCAAGGGGCTGTTCTGCCCAGTCAGCCCATCAACTATGAAAATGTTCCAGTGAACCAAGCTATTACAGAACAGCCGACATCCGATGACACTGTTCCCCCGGAACCTGAAGAGGCAATGACTGAGACCATTTTTAACACGATGGATATTCAGTTTACTGATATCTTGACGCACTTCCAGACAGATCGATTTGCGACAGTCGCCAGTATGATCAGAGATGCCCTTGGAGATGCTGATTTGTATGAACGGGATGAAACTCTGGAGCAGATAAGCCAGTACCTTCAGAACGGAAGGGCGAACAAGGATCCAGAAGTTTCAGCAAAGGCAGACAGGTTACTGAAGAAAGCTTTGAGAGGTCAGTTATCAGGATTCAGGTTGTTCGGTATCTCCGTTGTTCCTAAAACCTGTAAGGACGGAGACGTGGAAGAGGATTACCGGCGTGATCAGGATGATGATGAAGATGAGAATCAACGTAGAGGCTCTTTCAGCCAAAAAAGCACATCGCCATCTGCAGGGTATGTTCGTTTCTGTTTACCCGAACCGGCTGAATCGAATGGGGCTGGGTTTACAGCCCATGACTCACAGACCAGGCAACATAGCCCCTTATCAGGGGAAAGTGGGAAAGACGACAATCACACCTACTGGGAAGGTACTCGAAGCAAGTTGATTGACCAGTGGCTGGAAGCCAGGGTTTACCAGCTGTCCCAGACCGGCATGGAACCATTGGGAAGTTCTGGCGCTCTGCCCAGCTCTACCCACTGATTGGCGGGGGTATGAAAGTCACTGGCCCTTGAGGCCATGAGCCCATAGTCTTCGCACAGGCTGGCCAGCTCTTCCCGCTGTCCGGGAGGTTGCTGGCAGCCACTGACTTCCAGGGCGTGACCACCCGCCAGTTTGAAGTCGTTGGTCAGAGCTCTGAGTTTGGTTCGGGTCATTTTATATTTACCCGGATGAGCAAGAACCGCTGTACCATCCAGAGCCCTGATCCAGGCAACGGCCTGGCTCATGGGGGGCCAGAACGCCTTCAGGTTACCAATTTTCTGATGGGAAAGGTGTTTGTCAAAAGCCGCCTGCATTTCTTTGACATAACCCTTTTCCATTAACCAGTAGGCGAAATGAGGACGCCCAGTCTGAATATCTTCCCGAGATAAAAGAAAGCCATCTGCGGATTGTTTCTGTCGGTTTAGAGCCAGATCAATGACTTCATCCATCAATGCATCGGCACTGATGTCCAGTTTCAGTTGCTTCACCAGGCGGCTGGCAATCAGCAGGGAGCGCTGCTTTCTGGCAGAACTCTGGTGACTGATGATTCTTTCAAGATCCGGATGAGACAGAGAGAAATTAAGGCCTACTATATGGATTTCCATAGCGGACCAGGTGGTAGACAGCTCCATTCCGGTGACCAGTCGAGGGCCTTCAAGCGTTTTTTCCTTGAGAAATTGGTGAGCTGCCACCGAATCATGATCCGTAATAGCCAGTACATCGACGCCCTTATCACGTGCTCGTTCATAGACTTCCAGCGGTCCCATGGAGCCATCGGATGCGGTTGTGTGACAATGGAGGTCAACATTCAGGGTCATTGCGATACAAATAAGTAGTAACTGTCAGTACACTTTATCACTAATGGAACTGTAAAGGCTTTTAAAAAGTTGGCAGGATGGACTCGGCAAAGCATGGCAATGATGCCGTTCCATAGTAAACTGCATGATAATTCAACGGGCTCAATAGGCAATTCAGACTCTAATAAGGCTGAATGGCCAGCTTGAACTCTGGTTCTGAATGGTGACAGTGAGTCGCCATAAGAGAAAATTAGCAGTACACCATAAGGTAACCCGACTGGTTTAATATGAAGCAACTGATTGACTTTATTCCACTGATTGTCTTTTTTACGGTCTACAAATTGGACCCCAGAATGGTGGATGTAGGCGGGCATTCCTTTGAAGTAGGGGGCCCGATCAGCGGCACTTTTTTTCTGATTGTCGCTTCTGTCATCGTCTACGGCGGCAGCTACATCAAAAACAAAACGCTGGAGAAAAGCCAGGCCATTACGCTGGTGGCTGTCATTCTGTTTGGTGGCATGACTCTGGCTTTTCAGGATGAGAACTTCCTGAAATGGAAAGCACCCATTGTGAACTGGATCTTTGCTGTCGCCTTCCTGGGCAGTCAGTTTATTGGTCAGAAAACGTTAGTTCAGAGAATGATGGAGCATGCCATCAGTCTGCCAGGAGAGATCTGGGTGCGAATGAATCTGAGCTGGGTCGTATTTTTTACCCTGCTGGGTGCCGCCAACCTGTTTGTCGCTTTTACCTTTCATGAATTCTGGGTGGACTTTAAGGTATTTGGCAGCCTGATTCTCACTTTTTTGTTTGTCGTCTTGCAGTTCCTGGTGATTTCAAGGCATATACAGGCTGAGGAAAAATAAATGCTGTACGCAGTCATTAGTGAAGATGTTGAAAACAGTCTGCCTCTGCGCAAAACTGCCCGACCTGCTCATCTGGAAAGGCTCGAAGCACTGAAGGCGCAGGGACGTCTGGTCCTGGCAGGCCCATGCCCTGCCATTGACAGTAGTGACCCGGGTGAGGCTGGCTTTAGTGGCAGCATTGTCATCGCAGAGTTTGATAGCCTTTCGGCAGCACAATCATGGGCCGATGCTGATCCCTATGTGGCAGCAGGCGTTTATGATTCTGTTAGTGTGAAGCCTTTCAAGAAAGTACTCCCCTGATTTTTCTTCCCCAAGCCAGTCAAGCTTATACTGGAACTGACTGGCTTCCCGCCCTGACTAAGGCATTGTGAATGCAGGGTAGCTTGGTTAAGAGAGAAAACGTGAAACTGACCTTACGCAAACTGTTTTTATCACTCAGTGGTATCGTACTGCTGGGTTCAATGGTTCAGGCTGAACCTGTTCAGGCTGAGACCCGTTATGTTACCGATGTTGTTTATGTTCCGCTGCGGGCGGGGCCGGGTAATCAATTTAGGATTCTGCATCGGGGTTTGAGAACCGGATTGAGGATGACGGTTCTTGAAGCGGATGCCGGTGAAGGCTTTAGCAAGATCAGAACCGCTGATGGACTCGAAGGCTTTATTCCCAGGCAGTACCTGGTTGCCGAGGAGCCTGCCAGAGAACGTCTTCCTAAAGAGCTGGAAAAAGTGTCTCAGTTGACTAAGGCAAACTCAGCCCTGAAGTCTGAGTTGTCATCAACCGAGGGCGAGCTGAACAGTGTAAAAGGTTCTCTCGAAGAGGCCTCGGGACTGTTGGATGAGAAGACTTCTGAATTTATCTCTCTGAGAGAGACGACTGCGGATCCTCAGGCACTGGATCGTCGCAATAAGCAGTTGATGGAAGAGAATCTGCAGTTGAAGAACCGGGTTGAAATCGTAGAAGCCGAGAACAACCAGTTGGTTCGCAGCTCAAGTATGCGCTGGTACCTCTATGGAGGTGGCACGATTATCATAGGTATTTTGCTTGGATTGTTCCTGCCAATGGTTCGTTTTCGCAAGAAGCCTACATCAGACTGGATCTAATTCGGAAAATTCATTGGTCCGTTGTTGATCTGAATGAAGGTCGCGAGAAGCCTGAATTTTCCGGCCCAGGTTTTTACAGAGTTTAATAGAAACCCTGATTTTATAATCAGGGTTTTTTTTGGCTCTTCTTTGGTTATTTTTTATAGCTACAGTCAATCTCAGGGGTGGACTGCGGTGAGCTGCTCTTCTACGTAGCGTCCGGGTTGACTGAAATGGTCCAGCATGGACTGCTTGCTGGCGAATTTCTTTCTGGTGCATTGGGAGTCGTTAATCCGGTCGACTTCTCCCCGCTTATTGACGATCAGAAATGCCCAGTGATCGTGACCGCCCCATTTGTAAAGGCCACACTCGTTGTTATCGAAGGTTCTTCTGGATTGTTCGCTCCTGGGGTCGAGCAGGGTTTCTTTTAACTGGTATTCAGGGGGAACAACTCCATCATACCGACTGTCGATACTCTCTATTTCTCCCCGGGCGTTATACGCCGGTGCCAGAGTAGTCGCTTCCGTTCTGCTGGTATCCCGGAGCTGCTCTAGAATGGTCAGCCAGTTCACCTGTAAAGATTTTTTGCGCAGATAGTCCTGATAGTGATTATTGGCTCTTTCCCAGGTGTCCTGTTGCTCTCGGCGATCAGCTTCGAACTGACGTTGAGTGGTTCTTTGTTCCATCGAAAGAGAACGGCTTTCCTCATTCAGTCCTGCCAGTTTCTCTTCTAAAGAGGTTTTTTCCAGGGCCGGCTGATCTCGTTTTTCAATAGGCTCCCGCTTCTGATCAGCGAGGGCAAAGCGTTCGTTCATGGATTTCTGTCGATCAGACTGAGAGAGGTGTCGCAGTTCAGCGGGCCTTGGCAAAGCTCTCATCCTGGCATTGATTGCGTCTATTTGTTCATTGTAAGGCCTGATCTGGGCTTCAACGGAAGTCAGTTGTTCAGTCAGTTCTGTTTGCTGTCCTCTGTTCGTGGTGATGGCTACCTCCAGGTTATCGAGCTTTGACTGATCCATGACTGGCTTCGGACCGGGTGAGGGAACTGAAGGAAAAAAAACGATGCAGGAAATAGTCGCTCCACCGCTACTAAAAACCTGCGACAATCAGTGATTCTCTGGGTTTATCTACACCGTCAACACGGCTGCATACCGGAGTATGTCTTACGCCACTCTTGTGTAGGGTTTAAGGTCGAGCTGTAACGTGTCT
>NZ_JBPCXO010000436.1:0-6300 GCF_051008435.1 Endozoicomonas sp.
CGGCCAGTTGGATCAGACCTTTGTATTCGGAAGAAACTTCAGCGACAGGCATTGGCGAATCAAACATAAAAACTTGGTAATTGGGTAGAAAACAATACCTTGGTAACAGCTGATTTGCTACTCCCCTAATCTCCTTTTTCATCTCGCTTCATGGATGCTGAAGGAAGCTGAAAGGACAGATCATGTCTTGAGTCGTTTTCTGGATTAACCTGCTTTATTGGTCCAGAAGTATGTACATTTCTTCTATCTGCTTGGTGCAGCTAGTGTTCTTGGGCGCAGAAGCCAGGGCGTCACAATGCTCATGATCGTGCTTGCCAAAAAAGTAAGGAAGCCAGGATGTTGTGGTGGTGTATGCGTTCATCCAGATCAGTCCATAAAAGGCGAACTCTTTTAAAGCATGAATCTTGCCCCATAAGGAGGTAGGCCATGAGCTCAAGACTTCAAGGACGTCAGGGGTTTCAAGCCTTAGCTCGATAATGGTGCTGATGCCGTCAACTGTGGTCTCTGTGGTGCTGAACTCATGGTCATGATGGGTGTTACTGGTGTGCAGACCGTGTTTATAAACTTCAAGGGAATTCCAGGACATACCGAGCAAGAAAAAGGGTAAGGCATAAAAGCTATTGGATGCCTGGTAATTTTTCCATAATTTCATGTAGATCATGCCGTGGAAGAAGATTTCAATAAAATTTCCGCCGTTGTAGAGGGCGTAGGTCATGATTTCTGACATGGAATAGTCAGGGTGATGATACATTCCATCTTTGATGAGAATAATCGGATAACCCGGAACCTCGATTACCCGCCCGGTGGAGGTTGCTATTTTTGATAGCGCTTTACAGTCAGGGAATGGATTCTTTTCCGAGGCTTTTTCAGCGGTTGAGCGACATGTGTATTCCAGTGTATTGGGAGGGACAAAAACAGACTTTTCGAGAAATGGACCCTTGTCTGTTTCCAGAATAGTTTTGCACTCCAGATGCTTAGGGAAATGGAAAGGGTCGAAGTGATGACGATCTATCATGGCTTCATGGCAGCTTTCGTGCGCTTTGCTCATCTGGATAGACTCATCAGCTTGTATGAAAGTGTTAAAAAGCAAGCTGAACAAGGCAACGAGTTGAATGCCGCTGAGGAGTTTGATGTCCAGTGAGCTGGCAGTCTTGTTTGTGCAGCCCAAGCGTCCTGCAAGCCTCTGGGAAGGAGTCATCGGTACCTCTTCTTATTAGATGAAAAAGATATGGAAGAAAGCGTAGATGGTTATTTAAGAATGTAAAAAGAATTGTTCTTATTTTTATTCTTAATTAGTGAGTAAGCCGTCCTTCAACCGAAACTCTTTTGAAGTCGATTGAAGGAGGGTAATAATTGTTATGGTCGCTTGTTACCAAGAGACTTGTGGGGTTTGTGTTTTCGAGCATCAATCTAGGGTGTCGAGCCGAATTGCTGGAGAGCAGGCTGGCGATGCTTCAAGTATAAAAAGTGGTAGGAAAGTGACAGGGTCGTGATCCAGTTTCGAAGCATAAAATCTTCAATATCGTTAAGAAGGTTGTTTTGACTAAAAAAGCTCTGTTTGCTGTCGTAGTCATAAAATCCAATCGCACTTTCTATGGGTTTTCCTGTCGCTAACTCAAATGCTTCGTTGAATAAGTATTGTGGTATCATTGCTTGGAAAGCCCGCCAAGTGTTTTTTCCCATTGTGTAGAGTACAAATGTTTTAAAGTAGTGGTAGTACATAGCGTAGGTAGTGTATTTTTCAAAAGCTGGGTATTGAGTATGAAATAGCGCAAGCAGTGTGTTGTCTGCCTCATCTTCAACTTGGTAAAACTGTTCTACCACTCTTTGTCCAGGTTTGGGTTCAACAGAAATCGATACAGAGCCGATGGCGTGCCAAAGAGCATCGCTAACCCTGTCTTTTATCCGATTCTGTTCATCCAGTGTTAAACCACTGACAATGTTATTAAAAATATGTACCTTCAGTAGTTTATCGAACCGAGTTGTATCTTTTATGATTTTTGGCAGGTCATAAACTGAGTGTGTCAATCCTATTGAAAGCACGCCTTTCAAAACTTGCTTGGATACATGGACTTTTGCAAGGCGTACTGGGTATGGGTGTTCCCATACACTGCTAAATCTCATCAACTTATTGAACCCAATGATTGAAGCGGTGATCCCTGCAGCGAGTATAGGAGCCCAGTCTGGACCAATAGTATTTGCCAGTATAAATGCGCTGACCCCAAACATTAAAACATTACTGGTTTTGAATAAGTGGTCTGCTCCACTGGTAGCCATTGGAACGGGGCTGGATGTGCTAGTGATCTTTTTAAATGGAGAAGGGCCATGGATTCCTGATTCAAAAGCTATTTTGAGCAGCTCTGGAGAGACTATTTTTGTAGAAATGGTTGTATGAGCATCATCCGTTGTGACAATAGGGACTGGAATTAATTCGTGTGTTGCTTCTGCTGATATATCCATGCTGTGCAGTCTATTGCCAATAGGTGAGCACAGAATGTTGTGGTGAAAATAGGCTTTAAGATATCGTGCTACCACTTTGGACATTTTATGGGTGCTTCGAAAGCCAGTTAATTCTCTACCTTGATAGGTAGCTGTTGTAAGGTACCAATAGGACTTTAATGGATTTTGATTTTGGCTGTGACATAAAAAATAATCGTTAGAGGGTTCTTTTTCAGAAGATTCTCCCAATGCAAAGGATAGGGTGCTCATTCCAAGAAAAAGGAAAAGTATTGAGCGGTTTATTAATCGCATTGCCTCTCCAGTTATTTCCTATCAAGGTATTTACACTACTTTCTTGATTTTATTAAGGTGAATTATTTTCATTTTTTATTATTTCTTACGTTCTGAAGGGGAGAATAGCTGAAGGTATTGTGAGTAAAGCTAAGATTTTCAATCAGGGAACGATTCAGTTATATGCAGAGCTAAGACGACATTGCTTTATAGCGCTGGCAGCTATGCCGTCATTTTCAGAATTATGCGTTCAGCATGGCAGCGCCACGAACGCCGCCGGCATCACCAAACTTTGCTTTGTGAATTTCGGGCAGTTGCCCGATGTTCAGAGTGTATTTCTCCAGCAGGGGAGGAACCAGCTCGTAGAGTTCGTCAAAGTTGGATAAACCGCCGCCCAGAACAATGGCTCCCGGGTCAAGAATATTGATCATGGCGCCCAGTCCGGATGCCAGCAGTTCGCAATATATTTCAACGGCTCGTTCTGCCTGGGTATCGTGACGGCGGAACAGTTGCACTATGTCTTTACCTGGAAGAGCTTCTCCGGCGACATGCTTGTACGCCAGTTCCAAGCCTCGACCGGATAAGTAATTGTCCAGACAGCCTTGCATGCCACAACCACATTGCACAATAGGGAAGTCATCACCGGCCAGTTTGAAAACGTGGTATGGCAGAGGGGTATGGCCCCATTCGCCCGCCAGGTTGTTTCTGCCGTTATGGAGCTTGCCGTTAATGTAGAGACCGCCCCCGCAGCCAGTACCAAGGATCACACCAAAAACGGTAGAGATGCCATCGCCTGCGCCACCCAAAGCTTCAGAGAGTGCGAAGCAGTTTGCGTCGTTCTCAATTTTGATCGGGCGATCCAGTATCAGTTCAAGATCAACCTTCAGGTTCTGGTTGTTTGCACAGGGTACGTTGGCGCACTGAGCCTTGCCGGTATCCGGATTAATAAATCCCGGAATACCTATGCCTACGCTGCCCCGGGTGTTCAACTCACGATCGGTTTCAAGAACCAGTTCCCGGATGGCATTTTTGAATGCATCGTAGGAGTCTGTGGGTGTAGGGACGCGTTTGCTGGCGAGTTTGTTGTGCTCATGATCAAAAACCGCCAGTTCCATTTTGGTGCCGCCGATATCCAACCCATACAGCATGGCTCACTCCTGAATCTGTTTAATGTCAGCGATATAAAATAAACCTGAACAGGCTTTAACATGAACAGGTGCGACTTGTTTCTTGTTCAAAAAATCGCGGTCATATCGCGGTAAAAAAGTGCCCTGCTTTATAACATTATTTATCAGTTGAGTTTAATGATTTAAGGCAGTTTGGGTATAAAAAAAGCCAACCTCTTTAGAGGTTGGCTTTTTAAAGGGTGGGAGAAGGCTTTACTGGATCTTTGGATCCAATTCACCTTTACCGTAACGAACAAACATGCCTTCCAGGCTGGTACTGCCAATCTTGGAGCCCTGACCAGCCGCACCGAACGCTTCATAACGCTGGATACAGATATCTTTCATGGCTTTGGTTGCCACTGCGAAATATTTGCGAGGGTCAAACTCAGCAGGATTCTCGCTCAGGAAACAGCGAATAGCGCCAGTGGACGCCAGGCGCAGGTCGGTATCAATGTTGACTTTGCGAACGCCGTGACGAATGCCTTCCTGAATCTGTTCTAACGGTACGCCGTAGGTTTCAGGGATTTCGCCACCATTATCGTTGATGATCTTCAGCCATTCCTGGGGAACAGAAGAAGAGCCGTGCATCACCAGGTGGGTGTTCGGGATACGCTGGTGGATTTCACGAATTCGGTCAATCGCCAGAATATCCCCTGTAGGCGGGCGGGTGAATTTGTAAGCGCCATGGCTGGTACCGCAGGCAATAGCCAGAGCATCAACATGAGTGGCTTTTACAAATTCTGCTGCTTCGTCCGGATCGGTGAGCAGCTGATCGTGTGACAGGGTGCCTTCTGCGCCGACACCATCTTCTTCACCGGCTTGACCGGTTTCCAAAGATCCCAGGCAACCCAGTTCACCTTCTACGGAAACGCCACAGGCGTGGGCCATTTCTACAGTGCGACGGGTTACATCAACATTGTACTCATAAGAAGAAGGCGTTTTACCGTCGTCCTTCAGTGAGCCGTCCATCATGACAGAGGAAAAGCCCAATTGAATAGAACGCTGACATACGGCAGGGCTGGTGCC
This sequence comes from Endozoicomonas sp., assembly GCF_051008435.1. Taxonomy (GTDB): domain Bacteria; phylum Pseudomonadota; class Gammaproteobacteria; order Pseudomonadales; family Endozoicomonadaceae; genus Endozoicomonas_A. Next base: position 4,923 of record NZ_JBPCXO010000436.1, read on the forward strand.
GTGATCCTGATGCATAACGACCGGGATGTGAGGGAATTCTTCAGTGGCTGCCAGAATCAGGTGTCTCAGGAAGGGGGCACCTGCGTATTTGCGGGCACCGGCAGAAGCCTGAACGATGACAGGGGAGTCTGTCTCGTCGGCAGCTTCCATAATTGCGCGCATCTGTTCCAGGTTGTTGACATTGAATGCTGGAACGCCGTAGTTATTTTCTGCGGCGTGGTCGAGCATTTCACGCAAGCTGATCAGGGCCATTGCCTGCTCCTGCTAATCAAAGGGGGTGGTTGAATTCGGACACTATTATCCCTGTTTCTTGGAAGTGGTGCAAAAACTTGTGATCTTTTGAGAAGTTGGGCTCAGCAAAAGGTTAATTTGTACCCAGTAACTGGATACGAAATTTGACCGCCATGGTTGTCTCAGGAGTATCAGTGAAAAAATGCTGACTGGTGTTCTGGCTGTTAGGTGTTGGATTTTGTGGAGGGTCTGGGCTTTCGGGAGGTGTCTGAAATGCTTCGTCGGGCTCATCGGTGACTGTCGTGACAACAGGCTTATTCTCTTCGATGGGTCTTTCTTCTTCAAGCCTGCTAAGGGTATATGTGATGTTCCCTGCGTCAATATAAACGACTATTCTTTGAACCTGTGTGCCATCTTCTGACAGATGAATATTCACAGAGATATAAATGGGGTCTCCTTTGGCGTTCAATTTGTAGAAGCGAACGGTATACACTAACTGGCGATAGCCTTTGTCATGGTATGCGTAATTGACGTGATAGGTGAACTTCCCGGTATGGACCGTCTTGGTTTTCTTTTCCCCCAGTGTTTTTACCTCCTCATAAATGATGCGGAGTATCCAGCTGAGCATGTTGAAAAAGTTAAATCGACTGTCTCCGTTCTCAGCTTGTTGCTGACGAAGCCTGAGTTCACTGTCTCTTTGGGTGAACTGAGTAGTGGAGTGATAAGGTGGAGGGGTGGCTGAGGCCTGGTTTTCCGTGACCGTCACATCCAACTGTTCTGAAGACGGTTGGTGGGCCGCTACTGTGACAACTTGATTCACCAAAATAGTGAAGTTTACCCCTTGGCCTTTCTTCAGTTTCTTTCCATCGAGCTGGTAGGTTCCGGATAGCGCTTGATCATAGTTGGCCTCAGCCATTCTGGCCTCAGGGACTGACATCACTAAAAAAAATGCTGAAATGGCAATACCCTTGAGCATCGGGGTCTCCATGAAAGGCTATACCCATTGGATTTCAAGATGCTACTAGGAGCCTGTCGGACTTAAGACTATTTCGGCCTAAATTCCAGAAAGAACGGCCCAATTATTCGATGAATTCGATTAAATAGGTCAACTATTCTCACGAATCCATCGAAGCTGTCTAGAACGCTC
>NZ_JBPCXO010000437.1:0-8640 GCF_051008435.1 Endozoicomonas sp.
CCGAGATTGTACACATCGGACAGGCCGTTATGTCCCAGAAAGGGGAAGCCAACAATATCCGCTATTTCCTGAATACCACGTTTAACTACCCCACGATGGCCGAAGCCTATCGTGTGGCGGCTCTGGATGGTTTGAACCGTCTGTTTTGAACATTTTAAGGCGATGCGTTGAGCTGGATATAGTTTGCTGTTTCTTGGTCGCATCCCTGCGGTTGTTTCGTGCAAGCACGAAACGAGAAAAAGTCTGGATTTCAAACTGGATGGGGTTTAGCCAGTTGTTTGTGCATATCTGGATGGAGGCTTTTTCCATCCTTCTACTTTCCAGCTCTAATTTCGAAGCTAAGGCTATGTGCCCGGTGTTGCACCTTGAAGGCTGAAAAAATCCACTCGCCAGAATATTCGAAAACAACTGGCCAGATACTTAAACGAGACAATATCCGCGTTATTGTTTTTTACCGAATAGCCCAATGGAGTGAGGCTTCCCATTTGGTAACAGTGTCAAGAAAGGGCTGTCATTGTCATCGTCGTCATCATTTGTTTGATTGATGGCAGCTGTGTCAGGAGTTTGCTGCTGTGTAACGGTGACAGGGTCGGCAGGAGGAAAGGGAGTGTCATCGGATGAATGGGGCATGATCTCTGTGTTGTCATCATCCCCAGGAACGTTGATGGTGATATTTATGGGGGGGTGTGTGTGTAAAGGGGGGAGGGATGCACTGGTATCCGTGGTCTGCTCGGTTGCGTTTGTTGCGCTAGTTCCATTGTTTTTATTGGGACTATTACTGTCATCTTCAGGCGCGCTCATTTTGATGTATGTGTCCTCATTGTTATCATCTTCCAATGAAAATATTGTGTTACTGTAACCAGGTGATTGCGGTTCTGAAATTTGGAGGGAGTCTCCCGATTGTTGAGATAGATGTAAAGAAGAGGGGGGGGAGGTGGTCATTATTATAGGAACGTGATTGAAAGTAAATTGCAATTGCATGTTTGTCTTTTCTCCTGCTACGATCCTTGTTGTTTCATCTGCTAGCATTCGGCCGACCTGGCCCCAGCTTAATGAAGCTCCCGATGGTAAAGAGACGCTGTATTCTTTGAAGTGAAAGGGTTGGCGAGTGTATGAGTAATCGGCCTTATCTGATTCTGATTCTGATTTTGAGCTTCTTGTCCTTGGTTTGGGTTTAGGTATGGGGTTTGATTTTGAGCTTCTTGTCCTTGGTTTGGGTATGGGGTTTGATTTTGATTCTGATTGGTTAGGCTGGCTTGCTCTTGGACTGCTGGGAATGACATTATAAGCTATAGATGCTTTGGTCGGGATGTTGTTGGAGTATCCGGAAGAGCCAGTCGTGGAGCCTGTGTGATGAATAGGAGATGGGGCTGATGCTAATAGTGAAGCACTTGATTCTGATGAAGAAGTCGAAAGGGAAAGAGTTTGAATGTTATACGGAATGGGTTCGTATATACCATCCGAATTGTCATCGCTATCATGAACTATAAGCCTTTTTTCTTTTTCTTCTGACTGGCTTGAAGAGATGGGTTGTGGTGGCTGCGGTGGGGAGAGGATGGGCTGGCCCGCTAATTTCGGAGGAAGGGAGGGATGAGAGTAACTCGTTGTGACATATTGTTTATTCGCTGGGAGATGAGGTGTCAAAAGCAATATGGTAACCGGTGTCGAAGTGCTATCCGGTGAGTGGTTAGAGTCATGGGGGTTATGGAATTCATAGCCGCAGAATTTGCCATGCGCATCGAACAGTGCGTTAATTTGCCAGGGGCAAGCAAAGCCAATCACTTGAGATGTTTTAGAGATATTTTTACTAAAGTTAAATAGAAATAGTAAATTATTGAAATCTTCAACGCTAATTGAACTATCCAATCCTTCAGGATTTGAATAAATAGATCGCTCAATCGATTTAAATGTAAATCTTTTTGGAGTTGATTTTGTTTCTGAATCTTTTCCGTTACTGATTGTCGGTTTTGTTATAAAGAATGAGTATGGGTTTTCCTCGTTAGGATTATTTCTATAGTTGTAGAAGTACTCAAAAATGGTTTTTCTGGCTTTAAAGTAACGTTCTTCGTCGTCATAAAGGGCGGTTTTTTGAGTGCATTCAGCCTCTGCTTTTTTTAATGACTTCCTATGCGAAACAGATGTACTGATATCTTTAATCTCTGATCGGTCAAATGCTGGATTAATATAAATGGATAGAGTTGGCTCTTCTGAGGATGTTTCTTTTACTTTAGATGGAGGCCTGTCAGTTTGAGGGGGGGGGGTTAATACTTCGTTGTCTATGACAGCTTCAAGTTCTGCGATAGAAATAAAATGGTCTTCTGGGGCGTTTGTTGCACTGCTTATAAAAACATTAAATTTGACTCGCTTGTTGTCTGCAAACACTTCAGAGATAGAAAAGATCACAATAAATATTGTGATGTATAGCTGCTTAAAGGGTCGTCTCTTTTTCGTGATCAAACGACGATTACTGAGTGCTGCTCTTTTTTGAAAGAAGAAGTATTTTTTTAATGAAAACCCCAAGCATGGACAACGAGTGGTTGAACCTGTGAGAATGCTATTTTTTGATCTGTTTTTTTTTAGTGGAGTTATAGGTAGTCATATCAGTAAGTACCTTTAATGGCCGATGAAACATCGTAATGCGATATTATAGATATATTTTTCAAATTTGGTGTTTTTTTCTGAAGGTTTTTAGGATAAAACACATATCACTGAATTCAGGAATAAATAATGTTCCTGTTTCTGATCGAATGATTCAATAGACCTGCACTATAGTCCGAAAAAACATAAAGCTACTCTCACTAGCTGGAAAGGCTTCAGAAACAGTGAGATGTTTGTTTTCTGATGTGTGCGAAAACGAATTTGCTCGTTAGTGTCTTGTTAGCTCTTTTTCCGCTATGACAGCATTTTGTTGTCACTGTCCAGTGCTTTATCAAGAGCCTGCAATAAGCATGAAGATGACGACAAAATGAGCAGTTACTAAAATGTGTCAGACGAAAAGACAGCAGAGTGAAAAAAAACGATACTTTATGAAATTTCCGGGCTAGAAAGCCTGGCAGATGCTGTTTTACTATGGAAATGCAGCTCTCTCAGGTTCTGTAGCCATTTTCATGGTTCGGGGTGAGCTGCATTTCCACTCATGGCTGTTTAGTGGGACTTTTGCTGCAAGAGCTGTTTAATTTCAGTCAGCTGTTGCTGAAGGTCTTCAATGGTAGGTTGACCCGCATTTTCCAGAGCTTCCTCTTCTTTGCGTTCATTCTGACGCTCTTCTTCCAGTACATTGACCACGATTCCGATAATCATATTAAGGAATGCAAAGGTGGTGAAGAAAATGAAACTGAGGTAGTAGGCCCAGCTCAGAGGGTAAACGGCCATGGTTTCATACATGACGTCAGTCCAGTCTTCGAACGTCATCACTCTGAATAGCGTCAGCATACTGATGGAGATATTACCCCAGAGCTCAGGATTGATATCCAGGAAGAAAGTGCTGCCGACTGCTGCATAGATATAAAAGATGATGAACATCAGCAGCATGACATAGCCCAGTTGTGGCAGAGCTTTAAGCAGTGAGTTCAGCAAGAGTCGCAGTTCGGGGATGATGGATATCATCCTCAAAACCCGGAAGATTCTGATCAGTCGACCCACCAGTGCCATCTCGGTATCGCTGACCGGGATCAGGCTGATGATAACAATCAGGGTGTCAAAAATATTCCAGCCGGATTTGAAGAAGTTTTTCTTATTCTCTTCACCAAAGAAGCGAACCAGAATTTCCACCAGAAAAAAGACGGTGATCCCTATGTCCAGCACGTTGATGGTGCCTGCAAGGAAAGGCGGCAGGTTGTAGGTTTTTGCCCCAATCACCAGGGCAGAAAAAATGATGATACCGACAACAAAGAGTTCAAAAATCTTATTGGAGCGTATGGCGTTAAAGCGAGCCTGTAAATCGCTGTTTTTCATGATTCGACTGCGGTCAAAAAAGGGCGGATGGATTGCCTTGGATGCGCTTGGCTTCCTGCATCGGGCTATGTTCTGGTTTTAAGGCGTTGCATTCTACCTTGAAAATCAGTGCATCCCCAAGCGCGGTGCTATGATTTTTTCGCTCTTGGCCATGGAGTCAGGGTAATGGGGGTTTCACAGCGTATGCTTCATTTGGACTATCAGGCACCGAGGGGTGAGTGTTATCCTCCGAACACTGATCCTGACCAGTTGGGTGATACCCCTCTATTAAAGCTGGTTTTGATGACAGTATGATGACGGTCGCTTTGATGCAGTAGCGCCATTGTTCCTGACTGTTTGCCTAAAAAGAAAAACAAAATAGCAGAATAATCATGAAGTCAACAATACTGAAATCTCTATGCCTCTCTCTGGCAATGATCAGTTCTTCAGCTGCACTGGCGGCTGCTGACACTGAACCTGCTTCTCCACGAAATGTGATCCTGATTGTCGGTGACGGCATGGATGATCACCAGATCACCATAGCCCGAAATTATCTGGCCGGTTCCCGTGGGAAAATCAATCTGGATGAAATGGCGTTCCGAAGCAGTGTCCAGGTGCTGACCGTGGATGATAAAGATCCATCCAAACCGATCTATGTGGCTGACTCGGCAAACAGTGCAACGTCTCTGGCTACGGGTGAAGTAACCAGTCGCGGTCGTATATCAACGTCAGCCAAATACGATAAAGATCTGGTGACTATTGTTGATCTGGCCAAACAGGCAGGTTTGAAAGCCGGTATCGTGACAACGTCGAGTATTACGGATGCCACGCCCTCATCTTTTGTTGCACATATCAGTCAGCGAGAATGCGAAAATCCTGACATGATGGTGGATGCGGTGATCTACCAGCGTAAGCCTGTGGATTGTTCGCAGGATGTGAAAGCCAAAGGGGGCCCGGGGTCTATTTCAGAACAGCTGGCAGCGTCTAATGTTGATGTGTTGTTGGGCGGTGGCATGGAACACTTTACCAAGCAGGCCGAAGGGAGCAGTAAAAGTGTTCTTGAGCAGGCTGAAGGTAACGGCTTTTACATTGCCGACAGTGCTGAGAAATTGAAATCAGCGCCTGCTGAGAAGAAGCTGCTGGGCTTGTTTGCAGAAGGGAACCTGCCTGAGCGGATGGCGTATGAAGGCGAGCGCGAGGCCGAACAGCCTAACCCCAGCATGCTGAACTATCTGCATAAGTATCTGGGTTCTGTTGAAATGCCGGATACTGTCAAGTGTGAACCTAATGCTGCTTTTGGTGATACACCTGAGTTGAAAGAGATGACTGCCGTTGCCATTGACAGACTTTCCGGGAATAAAGACAAGGGCTTTTTCCTGATGGTGGAGTCTGCCTCTATTGATAAGGCTTCACACCAGAGAAGAGCCTGTGGTCAGATAGGCGAGTTGCAGCAACTGACCGAAGCACTGGATGTTGCTTTGAACTTTGCTGAGAAGAATGAGAATACACTGGTACTGGTGACCGCAGACCATGGTCAGGCAGCTCAGTTAATGCCCGATACCAGTCTGTTTGAAGCTTTTAACCTGCCAGCATATTCTCCGGGCTTTGTAGCTCGTGTGGAAACGCCAGAAGGTGTGACTATGGCAGTCAACTATGCAACGAACGGGTTATTTGCAGAAGAGCATACCGGGGTAAACGTGCCCCTGTTTGCTAATAAAGAAGGTGTTGGCAGGGTACCAACCATGTTGGCTCAGCCTGACATCTTTAATGTTATGACCCGCTATTTGAATCTGAACTAAAAGTAGGGGATAGCAGCCTCTCGATGCAACAATGAGAGGCTGCACAAAGCTTTTAGTTAGGGCTGAATGAATAATCAACATCGCCTGACAGCGAGTGATTGCCCTTAATAACCGCTTCTGCCGGTTGAGTCTCAGCGATTAGCTGGCCATTGCGGAATGAGTGAGTCACCACTGACTGTCTTCTGATAGCGTCAAAGACGGTTTCAGAATCCAGCAGAATCAGGTTGCCTGGCTTGCCTTCTTCAATCCCGTAACGATCCTGGATATTCAAACACTTCGCACTGTTTATAGTGATCAGATCAATGCCCTGATTAATCTGATCCAGTCCCGTCATCTGACAACCTACCAGACCTGTAAACAACACTTGCAGCATATTGCAGCCCTGCATCGGAAACCATTGGTCCACAATGTCGTCCTGACCGAAGCAGGCATTGACGCCTGCTTCCAGCAGCTCTGGGATCCGCGTGATACCACGGCGCTTCGGGTAAGTATCCATTCGCCCCTGCAGGTTCAGGTTGGTCACAGGGTTGGCGATAAAATGGATGCCCGAACGCTTCAGCAGACGCATCAGTTTTACAACATAGGCGTTATTGTAGGAGTGCATGGCCGTGGTATGACTGGCTGTCACACGCTGGCCCATGTTGCGTTCCAGTGCCAGGCAGGCAACAGTCTCGACAAACCTTGATTGTTCGTCGTCTATCTCGTCGCAATGAATGTCGATCAGGCTGTCGTATTTTTCAGCCAGATCAAAGACCGTGTTGAGAGAATCCAGTGCATACTCACGAGTGTATTCGAAGTGGGGAATACCGCCTACTGCGTCACAGCCCAGTTTCATGGCCTCTTCCAGCAGGTCTGCACCTTTCGGAAAAGAAGGGATACCTTCCTGTGGAAAGGCTACCAACTGGATATCAATCAGGTCCCTAACTTCTTCCTTCAGTTCAAGCAAGGCGTGCAGGGCTGTCAGGCTTGGGCAGGTCGTGTCCACGTGGCTGCGAACATGCTGAACGCCCTGACCAATGTACCAGGCCAGTGCTTTTCTAGCACGTTGCTTAACGTCGTCATGACTCAGGGTTTTCTTTCGCTCTGACCAGTTCTGAATACCTTCAAACAACGTACCGCTGCGATTCCAGACTGGCTCACCTGCCGTCAGACAGGTATCCAGATGCACATGGGGGTCAATAAACGGAGGAAGTGCCAGCTTACCCCGGGCATCACAGGTTTCAATGCCAGGCTGACGTTGCGTGTCAGCAGGGGTGATACTCAGGATCATGCCCTGATCAAAAACAATGTCGTGAAGACCTTCCTGCTGGTGCAGTCGAACATTCTCAAGACGCATGATTCACCTCGGTCTGCTTCTGCTGAAAGAGCGCGGTTTTTTCAAAGAAAACGTGACAAACTGAAGCCACAAGCACGCCATTCAGAGGCGCTATACCAGGCAGATAGGATGCAGCAAGGACACCCAGCAGCCAGGAAATCATGGCAGAAGTGTTCACACCGATGAATGAGTTTTGCACATACTCCCGGTACTGGCCTCTTTTGACGAAAAGGTAGTCAGCCAACAGGATGGCACCAATGGGAGGAAGCGCTGTATTCAACAGACTCAACCAGCCAACGAAGTTGTTATTCAGCCAGATGGCGAACAGGGTACCCAATGTACCGTTGATCACTACCATCAGGTTCTTGCTCATACCGGTGATACTGGCAAAGCCCAGGCCGGATACATAAAGAGCGTTGTCATTGGTGGTCCAGATATTCAGGCCCAGGCAGATGACGGCAGGAAGTATCAGACCCTGGATGAACATCACTTCAGAGATATCAGCCTGGCCATAAACCATTGAGCCAATGGCTCCGAAGGTAAACATCAGGGTGTTACCCAGGAAGAAGGCGATCAGAGTGGCAGAGACAGCCACTTTTGGCGACTTAGCGAACCGGGTGAAGTCCGCCGTCAGAGTACCACCACTGATGAAAGAGCCTACACAGATACTGATAGCCGCTGCATAGCCCATGGATTCTTTAGGCTCCAGACCAAACAGGGCAGACAGTCCACCCACTTCAGTCACAGCATCAGAGATAGAATATCCACCCAAAACCAGAATCGCCGGTACTGCGACAAAGCTCAGTATGGTCAGTGCCTTGAAACCAAAAAATGCCGTCAGTGTCATCAGAGCACCGGAAACCAGCACCAGTGTATTGACGTCTATGCCCGTAGCTTTATTCACCGGCAGGGCAAACATGGCGACACCCACACCGAACCAGCCAACCTGGGTAAAAGACAGTACCAGAGAGGTAAGTTTTGCACCGTAACGGCCAAAGGCATATTGGGTCAGCAGGTGAGTAGAAAGGCCTGTTTTACTGCCTATATAGGCCAGTCCGGCGGTATAAAGGCCCAGTAACAGGTTGCCGATCATGACGGCAATCAGAAACTGTGAGAAGTTGAGGCCCTGGCCCAGCGCTCCACCCGACCACATGCTGGCCGAGAAAAAAGTGAACCCCACCATAACGACGAGAATGGGCCAAAAGCCTTTTCTTGACGATTCCGGTACGGGTGAGTGAGCGAAGTCCTGAGAGAGTTCCGACATTGAGCCTCCATAAAAAAGGAACACATCTGCTTAGCTACAAAGCTATCAAGTCGGGCGTGCACTCTGCCAGAACATTCTTTCAAATTCATCGACAGACAGAGGATTTAGGTGTATCTCCTTAAAGGTAAGGTAAGGAAGTAGGGGCATATCTTGGATTGTTTGTATTTTAATCTTTCTGGTGTTTTTTTGTGCAGTAAAATTAAGGGGTTTGAAACAGTATTGAGTAATCTATGATTATCTATCATAATCTCACACTATGGATAAGAGATTAGTCAAGATTGGTGAAGCAGCTCGCTTGCTGGGTACTGACCACTCAACATTGAGGAAGT
>NZ_JBPCXO010000438.1:0-6822 GCF_051008435.1 Endozoicomonas sp.
GAAATTCTGGCTTGGCAAGTCGGCATTTTGTTCAAGCTCAACGATATAACTGTGAGTCTGAGACTCGGCCAGACAGACGAAAGACGCGAAAAGCAAAACGTGAAAAATCAGGCTTTTAATGGCTCTCTCCTTTGCTGTTCTCGGGATCAAAGTCAGTAAGGATAGACAAAAGAAAATGACGGGTATTTCCCATAGGTTGGAGGGCTGCACTGGGCAAAAAGTCGCCGCGAAGCGGCCTACCTTGTTCCTGTTCTTGAAACCTGTGGACTGGCAGTATCAGAGATACGATCAGAGACTCCCGGAACTGTGATCTATGAAGACAGCCAACAGGTTGTTGCTGTACCAACGGCCGTTTAGCACCCTTAGCTGTGAATGTCGTAAAAAATTTTGTTAGGAGGACGCCTTTGCCTTTCACTCAGAGAAGCCACCAAAGCCTTAACTTTTTTAGACTGCCCAGATTGTTGAACAACAATGAACAACCTAGAATGAGTTCAAAAGCAATCACGATGGATGGAGACACACTGTGATCGACAGCAATGAGTGGATAGAGTGCAGACCTGAGGTAATGAGAGGTAAACCTTGTATCAAAGGTACCCGAATTACCGTTGAGAGCATTCTTGAAATGCTTAGTTCTGGTATGTCTTATGCAGAAATCATTTCAGACTTTCCCAGCCTGAATGAGATAAAAATAAGAGCTGCACTTGGTTATGCCGCTAATAATTTATCCAAAGGTGATGCTGCTTAGTGTTTCTGATCGACGAAAACTTATCTTACAAGCTGGCAGCAAGACTTGAAGATGATTTTATGGGTATTGAAGCTGTCTCTAAAGTCACTTCTCTGGGAGAAGGCTCTTCAGACGAACAGGTTTGGAAGTATGCGAAAAATCACCAGCTTGCGATACTGACCAGAGATAAGGACTTCGTTGATTACTGGAGCCGACTGGGTCCCCCTCCAAAAGTTATTCATCTCATAATCACTAACTCAAGACTATCCGCGATTGAATCCCTGATAAAACAAAATCGTATTCTGATTCATCAGTTTCTTTCTGAGAACAACAACGGCTTACTCAGGATCCGAGCATAAGACTCTTCTTTTTTAGAACAGAAAATCACTCAGATCCCCGATAGATCGACAGAGTTGATCAAAGCCAGGAAAACTGTGATTAATCACTGTCAGCCGATCCATTATACCAATAGCATTCCGAGTGAAACCCCAATTGCAAGAAGAGATGCAGCAATCAGCCAGAGCTGTTTAATCTCTTTAGTCATAACTAGTGCGTCAAAAATCATTCCAGACAACCTTGTCGAACTTATAGGTTCGACACGTCTTTTGGGAACAATACAAACAAAAAAGCCCAACTCTGTGAGCTGGGCTTTTTTGTTTGTATGGCGCACCCGATAGGATTCGAACCTATGACCTCTGCCTCCGGAGTGATTATTCATACCTTCATTCCATACATTGTCATACCTTTCAATTCATGGAATTATTATATTAACCCATTGATATATATGGATATTTTATCAATCAAACCATTGTATCACAAAATATGGTCTTGCATGGTAGTGTGCCATTTTGAGTGGAAATGTAGTGGAAAATTATTCTCCCACTCAAAACAAGCTGTTTTTCATCGAAAGGTAAACGGATATGCCTAAGCAAAAAGCAGTCAAAATTAACTTCACTAACCGAGCTATTGAGAAGCTGGCTCCCAGGGCAAAAAGTTACAGGGTCTGGGATACTAAACAGAATGGCTTATACCTGTTGGTCAGCCCAACCGGGACACTCACCTACTACCTCAGCTACTCCATTCCTGGAACAAGAGAGCGTCGTGACTTCAAACTTGGACGACACGGCATACTGACCCACGAACAAGCCAGAAAAGCTGCCAGGCTCCATTCAGGAGAAGTTGCCAAGGGCATTGATATTCAGGCTCAAAGGATGTCTGAGCGACAAAGAGCTGTCTCAGAGAGATACAACACCCTCGGAAGCTTTATCGAACATAGATACCAACCATGGGCACTGCAGCATAAAAAACGCGGGAAGGAGGATTTACGACGGGTTAAACACCATTTTGGCCAGTGGTTTCATTTACCACTAAAAGAAATTTCAGTTAGTCGAGTCTCAGAATGGCAAACCGTTCAGTTAAAGAAAGAGCGTCAGGCCAGCGGAATTAACCGTGACATCAATGCTCTGAAAAGCATTCTTTCCAAAGCTGTAGAATATGAAATGATCGACGAATCCCCACTGAAGAGACTCAAGAAACTTAAACAGGATAAGAGTAAGAGAGTTCGTTATCTGTCAATGGATGAGGAAAGCAGGCTCAGATCCGCTTTAGATAACTATGAGCAGGAGATTCGTGAAAGAAGGGCTCGTTTTAACCAGTGGCTAAAAGAGCGCCACAAAAAACCTCGTAGCTATCCTGACGAGGTTTTTGTGGATCACCTCAAGCCAATGGTTCTGCTAGCACTCAATACCGGGATGAGAATTGGAGAACTGTTTAACCTCTGCTGGAGTCACATCGACTGGGCAAACAACTCACTGACCATTGTTGGAGACTTGAGTAAATCAGGTCAAACCAGACACATTCCAATCAGCGATGAGGCTCTATACATTCTGAAAAACTGGCGCAAGGCTTCCATGCAATCACTTCTCGTCTTTCCCAGCCCAAAAACTGGAAAGAAACTGGATAATATCAATTCAGTCTGGACTTCAATCAGAAAAAGCGCAGGGCTTTTCTGGCCCGATGATACCGGTAAACATTTCCGCTTTCATGATTTGCGGCACAGCTTTGCAAGCAACCTGGTAATGGCTGGCGTTGACCTCAACACTGTCAGAGAGCTTCTGGGACATGAAACTATAGAAATGACCTTGAAGTATGCTCACCTGGCTCCAGAGGCATCAGCAGCGGCCATTGCTGCCCTGAACAGTCGAACTCTACCGCCGCCAGGAAAAGACTTTGTCCAAGCAAAATAAGATCTGCTGGTAATTTCTTCAGCTCAGAAAGCAGTCATGACACATTAGCCTGAGCTGAAGATAACCGGTTAACGCTCCACCATCTGACGGAGACTTTGTTGCATCGCTGCTTTGAAAGCCGGATCTGAAGCCAGTAGCTTATATAGCTCCATTTCACTGCGACGGCTCTTCAGCATCACCTCTTCAAAGATTTTTTCGAACGCCAGGTCACGATTATAGGAATCCTGGTTCGTCTTGAATTTCTTTTCAAAATCCGGATGAGAGGTAATGCTTTCAGCGATGTTCAAAAACTTGGTGCGCTGCTCCTCTGATGTGGCACTCCAACCTTGAAACCAGCGCTCGTTAAAAGCTCGGATAATGACATCCAGCGAGTCAGTTTCGTCATCACTGCCCTGGGCACCACGAGGATTCGGGTTCTGTGGTTCAAGCTCTGTTTCGCTGTCATCGAGACTAATAGCCTGATTCAGTTTGGTTCGTTCCAAACCGTATGACGAAAGGTCAACCGAATTCAACAAATCATCCAGTTGTTCTGAATCAGGGTCTTTAATGATCAGTTTGGGAATCAAGAACTTCAAGAACCAGAACAGCTTCTCCCAGTCCACAACCTCATAAGGCATAATTGCTGCCATCTGTCCGTAGATTTTAACAAACTGTTTAGCTTTTACTTTGAAGTCAGCTTTGTCAGGGTCCTCCAGTTCCAACTCTACATTGAAACGATCAGCCGCTATATCAATAATCGGGCTTAATTTCTGAGCATCAGCCCCCTTCCAGTAGAGCTCATTAAACTGGTTCACTTCATGCCATTCGTACACTCCAGCTTCATCCAGCACATCCTTCAGCTCATGCAATACGTTCACGTCAGTAGCATCAGACAGTGTGGTAGACGTATAGAATGGATCAAAAGCACTTTTGAGATCATCTACCGAATTAAAGAAGTCCAGAACAAACAAATCTTCGGTTTTCTTGGCCAGCTTTGGTGCAGCACGGTTAAGCCGAGACAATGCCTGCACTGCCAGAACCCCCTGCAACTTTTTGTCTACATACATAGCTGCCAGCTTGGGTTGGTCAAATCCCGTCAGGTATTTATTGGCGACTACCAGCAGGCGGTATTCATCCTTATCAAAGTAGTCACGAGTCTCGTTTTCTGGGAAGCCATTCATGGCCTGCTCAGAGTATTCAATACCATCCACTTCCTTTGTGCCGGAAAAAGCAATCACTGCTTTGAATGGATCACCACGTTCTGCCAGAAGTTTGCCAATGGATTGATAGTAACGAATAGCTGTCTCAATGTTCTGGGTAATGATCATACCCTTCGCCTTACCTTTCAGCTTCTTGCTGTTCACCACCTTGGGAATAAAGTGGTCAAATATTACTTCGGCCTTAACATCAATGGTCTGCTGATGCCGTTCAACATAGGCACGCAGCTTTTTCTGAGCCTTGGTCGTATCAAACAATGGGTTGTCTTTGATGGACTTCTGAATCTCGTAATAGCTTTTGTAAGTGGTGTAGTTGGCCAACACATCCAGGATAAAGCCTTCTTCAATGGCTTGTTTCATGGAATACAAATGAAAAGGCTTAAAACTACCATCCCCCTGCTGTGAGCCAAACTTTTCCAGCGTTGCGTTTTTGGGAGTCGCCGTAAATGCAAAATAAGATGCATTCCCACGCATTTTTCGGGATTGCATGGCATGAATGATCTTATCCTGAGCATCCATATCGTCTTCATTCAGCTCGTCAGCTTTGCCCATAGCACGGTTCATGTTGTCGTGGGCAGAACCACTCTGGGAACTGTGCGCCTCATCAATAATGACTGCAAAGCGTTTGTCACTGAGATCACTGATGCCATCAATAATAAATGGGAATTTCTGGATAGTCGTAATAATGATCTTTTTCCCCTGCTCCAGTGCACTTTTTAGCTCAGAAGACTTGAAAGCAGGGGCTATAATATTTTTGACTTCGGAGAATTCCTTGATGTTCTCCCTCAGTTGCTTGTCCAGCAGTCGACGATCTGTGACGACAATGACAGAATCAAAGAGAGGCTGCTCCAGGCTTTTGGCTCCAGGTATATCACTACTGACTGGATAGGTTTCAATCAGTTGATAAGCCGCCCAGGTGATAGAGTTGGATTTGCCAGAGCCTGCTGAGTGTTGAATCAGATAGGTCTTTCCGACACCGTGGAGACTGGCATCTGCTACCAGTTTTCGAACCACATCCATCTGGTGGTAGCGGGGGAAAAACAATGTCCGCTTGTTCAGAGCATCTTTCTTCGCTCCATCCAGGCGTACGAAATGCTGGATGATATTGGCCATGCTCAATTTGCTGAAAACATCTTCCCATAAATAAGCCGTCTTATGGCCACTCAAGTTAGTTGGATTGCCTGCACCAAAGTTATGCCCCTTGTTAAAGGGCAAAAAGAAAGTGCTTTTTCCAGCCAGTTTAGTCGTCATGTAGACCTCATCTGTGTCTACCGTCATATGCACCAGACAGCGACCAAACTGCAATAAGGACTGGGTATTATCCCTGTCAATACGATACTGTTTTTGACCATGATAGCGGGCGGTCTGCCCTGTCCAGGGGTTCTTCAGTTCCAGCGTGGCAAAAGGCAGCCCGTTGATAAACAACACCATGTCGATTTCTTGCAGAGTATTTGCCAGGGAATATCGAACCTGTCGTGTGCTGCTGAAAATATTGGCGGCAAACCGTTCTTTCACTTTCTCGGAGCTGCTGGCCAGTGGCGCGGGGTAAAGCAGAGTCAGGTGAGCATTATCAACGTCCAGCCCTTTTTTGAGCAGATGTAGCAGACCATACTTTTTCACCATCCGGTGGTAACGTTCCAGCACCTTCTGTTGCCAATCGGCACCGGTTTTCTGGAGTTTTTCCAGTTCGTCTGGCTGAGTGGCTTCAAGGAACGCCCAGAACTGTTTGTTATCTATGGCGTAGTGAGCATTAAAATCTTGTGGATAACCCAGCCTGTAACCATGGTGTTGACTGAAAGGTAGATCACCATCCGCTATGCTGTTCTTCTCTTCAAGGCATGTGCCGGTAAGCTGTTTTTCAATGGTGGCTTCAAGCGCCTGCTCGTTGGTCTGGCTAACCATAATGATCACTCAATTGACAATGGAACCTATGGGGTTACACTTTTACTATGATTTTAAGCTTTCTGCATAAGGGGCTGGAACGGTTCTATCGTACAGGTAAAACCTCAGGGATTCAGGTGAAACATGCAAAAAGACTGCAGCGGATACTGCCTGTTTTAAATCGGGCAAAAACACCTTCCGATATGGACTTGCCCGGCTTTCGCCTTCACCCTATGCAGGGTGAGCGTAAAGGCACCTGGTCTGTGACAGTCAGTGGCAACTGGCGTGTGACATTCCGGTTTACCGGCAACGATGTTGAAATTGTGAACTACGAGGATTACCACTGATGGAAATGTATAACCCCGCACACCCCGGCGAAATACTTGGAGAAGAAATACTAAAGCCTCTGGGTATCAGCATTACAAAAGCGGCTGAGCTACTGAAGGTCAGCCGTAAAACCTTGTCTAAAGTGGTCAATGGTCGTGGAGCCATTACCGCCGAAATGGCCCTACGGCTGGAAAAGGTATTTAACAATCCATCGGCCAGCACTTGGCTGGCGATCCAGAATGATTACGACCTCTGGCACCTGAAGCAAGAAGATCTGAATGTTACTCCTTACCGATCAGATGCTGCCTGAGTGGTGGCATTATGCCCAGCTCTGATTGCCGGAGCCAAAGGTGCTGCCAGCCCCCTTCCATAAGTTGCGACCATAGCCGCCCAGTTTACTGCGCACATCATTGGCAATCACAACACCGGCCGCTGCAAAAGCCACAGC
>NZ_JBPCXO010000439.1:0-15967 GCF_051008435.1 Endozoicomonas sp.
AAGAACGGCCCAATTATTCGATGAATTCGATTAAATAGGTCAACTATTCTCACGAATCCATCGAATAATTCGACTCGTTCTACTGAAATTTATGCTCGAAAGCATAAGTCCGACAGGCTCCTAGAGAACTGGTGAATTTTCTGGAGGAGGAAGTACCTGAACTCATTACTGCCTGCGTACAGATTCTGGTGGCGCTGGTGGTACTGGCCAGTTTTAGTTATTGGCTGTCTTTTTCTGTGTTGGTCATGAGTCTGGCCATCCTGCTGATTTATGCGGGTTTCCATAAACGCATTTATCGTTTGAATGGTCTTCTTAACAGTCAGTCAGAGCGGCAGGTGGGTTTGCTGCAAACAGGAAGAAAAACCAGTGTAGTCCGTCATTTCAGATTATTGACTCGTCATGAAGTTGCCCTGTCAGATACGGATGCTGTCGTTTATGGAATGATTTTCATACTGGCAGCTTCATCAGTGCTTTTTAACTTATGGGTAGCTACTCAGTTACTGGAAATCAGTGCTGGCACTATTTTCACCGTAGTCAGTTATTCCTGGGAGTTTGTAGGGGCGGTATTCATGTTGCCTATGGCTTTGCAAAGTCTTACCCGTCTTTGGGAGATTTCCGACCGGTTGAATAATACTCAGGTTAAAGCGCCGGTCGCAGAAGGAGAATTGCTGTGAGTGACTTGTTGAAACCAATGGATCCATCTCATTAAGCGGGAAGAGTGTTGCACGAAGCAAAAAAAGCGGGTTAATAACTCGGTTCTGTATTGATAGACGTTCATCGGTAGGCTTATTGAACAGTGAGATAACCTATCCGTGAATTGACCTTTGGATAAATTTAACGAAATAGCAGGGTCAAAAAAAGAGTCGTCGCTCTGGCTAATGGCCTGATGGAACATTGGTCTGGTGTAGGTAATGTCTGAAATAGACAGAGGAGAGGAGAGCTGAAAGCCGGACAAGGTCCGGACTTTCAGTTAAAGCGGTGATCAGCGGTCAGAAACTGAAACGAAGTCTCTGGAGGTTTCACCGGTGTAAAGCTGACGTGGACGACCGATGCGGTATTCGCCACTGATCATCTCGTGCCAGTGAGCAATCCAGCCTGGAGTACGGCCGGTTGCGAAGATAACAGTGAACATTTCAGTTGGAATGCCCAGTGCTTTCAGGATGATGCCGGAATAGAAGTCTACGTTCGGGTACAGTTTCTTCTGTACAAAGTATTCGTCTTCCAGGGCGATCTTTTCCAGACGCTTGGCGATCTTGAACAGAGGGTCGTCTTCCAGGCCCAGTTCGCTCAGGACGTCGTCACAAGTCTGCTTCATTACCTTGGCGCGAGGGTCAAAGTTTTTGTAAACACGGTGACCAAAGCCCATCAGGCGGAATGGGTCGTTCTTGTCCTTGGCACGCTCAATGAACTCGTCGATGTTTTTCTCGTCACCGATTTCGTTCAGCATCACCAATACGGCTTCGTTCGCACCACCGTGAGCAGGTCCCCATAGAGCTGCGATACCGGCAGCAATACAAGCGAATGGGTTGGCTCCACTGGAACCGGCCAGACGTACTGTAGAAGTAGAAGCATTCTGCTCATGGTCGGCGTGCAGCAGGAAGATGCGATCCATGGCGCGAGCCAGCACAGGGTTCACTTCATACTCTTCACAAGGAGTAGCGAACATCATGTGCAGGAAGTTGCCGCCGTAACCCAGGTCGTTCCGTGGGTAAATGAAAGGCTGACCGATAGAGTATTTGTAGGTCATGGCTGCCAGGGTTGGCATTTTGGAAATCAAGCGGTAAGCGCAGATTTCACGATGACGTTCGTTAGTGATGTCCAGTGAATCATGATAGAAGGCAGAGAGAGCGCCTACTACGCCGCACATCACGGCCATTGGGTGAGCATCACGACGGAAACCGGAGAACAGATCCACCATTTGTTCATGAATCATGGTATGACGCATGATGGTGTCTTCAAAATGCTTCTTTTCTTCCTTATTAGGAAGTTCGCCGTAAATCAGCAGATAGCAGGTTTCCAGGTAGTCAGAGTGCTCAGCAAGCTGCTCGATAGGGTAACCACGGTGCAAGAGAACGCCCTTGTCACCATCAATGTAGGTGATCTTGGACTCGCAGGCAGCGGTGGATACAAAACCAGGGTCGTATGTAAACAGACCGTTGGCGGTTAAGCTACGAACATCAACAACATCTGGACCCAGCGAGCCCACATGTACAGGGAGTTCCAGCTGTTTGCCGTCTATCGAGAGGGTTGCTTTCTTTTCAGCCATTATAGGCTCCTGTCTTGCCGTTTATTCTGTCGTTATCGTCGTCTTGGGCCCATAATTATGGCGCTGGCAGAATAAGCTTTTTATGGTTGAGCCCTTTCACGGTTCGACCACTATAGGGCCAGAAATTTGTTTGTCAAACGTGTGTACCGATGAAAAAGTCTGCGCAATAAATGTAGGAGCCTATAGTAAATTTGCTTAGTGGGTTAATCAATTGTAATTAAAAACCGAACTGTATATACTTCGCCACCGAAGTCGTGGAGGGCTTCATGAGGGGGGTGAGAAGAGAACGTTAACAACGATTAACGCGGTTTCTTAACCTGAAATCAGGAGCTGCCTGTTCAGGTGAACCTGATTTGAGAGGGCATGATCCCGAGTAGATCATAACCTCTGGATAATGTTGCTGATTCAGCTGTGCACGCCTCGGGCGTTGGGACAAAAAACGTGAATAGCAAAAGACCTGTCAATCTAGACATAACCACTATAAAACTACCTCTACCAGCTTATACCTCGATCCTGCATAGGATGTCGGGCATATTGCTGTTTGTCGGGGTGGGTTTCCTGCTGTATGCACTGGACCTGTCACTGTCTTCAGAGCAGTCCTTTGCGGAACTGAAAGCACTCATGTCGGGTGGCCTGGTCAAATTTATTGTCTGGGTTTTGCTTTCTGGTCTGATCTACCACTTTGTTGCAGGCGTCAAACACCTGTTAATGGATGTGGGCATTGGTGAAGGTAAGGAGTCCGGCAAGGCCGGTGCCATTATCACCATTGTAGTATCAGCTGTACTGATTGTGCTCGCGGGGGTGTGGGTATGGTAACCAATATTACCAACTTGTCCCGAAGTGGACTCTATGACTGGATGCTGCAGAGACTGTCTGCCATCATCCTGGCTGCCTACACGCTGTTTATAGGCGGCTATGTTCTGATGAATCCAGGTCTGGACTTTCAACAGTGGACGGGTCTGTTCGAACAGACCTGGGTACGGGTGTTTACCCTGCTCGCCATTCTGTCCATCGCTGCCCATTCCTGGGTAGGTATGTGGACTATAGCAACGGACTATCTGAATGCTCGTGCATTCGGCAGTAAGTCTGTCCTGATTCGTTTCCCTTTCCAGCTGATCTGTTTTGTCGCAGTATTCAGTTACATCGTCTGGGGCATTCAAATTCTCTGGGGGAATTGATCTATGTCGGCTCTTCGCACACTGACTTACGACGCCATCGTAATCGGCGGTGGCGGCGCTGGCATGCGCGCTGCACTGCAACTGACCCAGGCGGGTATTAAAACCGCTTGTGTCACCAAAGTGTTTCCAACCCGTTCTCATACTGTATCAGCCCAGGGCGGTATCACTTGCGCGATTGCAAGTTCTGATCCGAATGATGACTGGCGCTGGCACATGTTCGATACCATTAAAGGTTCGGACTATATCGGTGACCAGGACGCTATTGAATACATGTGCTCTGTAGGGCCTCAGGCCGTATTTGAACTTGAGCATATGGGCCTGCCGTTCTCTCGAACAGAAGAAGGTCGTATCTATCAGCGTCCATTCGGTGGTCAATCCAAAGATTTCGGTAAGGGTGGTCAGGCTGCCCGTACCTGTGCTGCTGCTGACCGTACTGGTCACGCACTGCTGCACACGCTTTATCAGGCCAACCTGAAAGGTGGTACTACATTCCTGAATGAATGGTATGCCGTCGATCTGGTGAAGAACCAGAATGGGCAGGTGGCTGGTGTTATCGCGATTTGCATGGAAACGGGTGAAACCGTTTATATCAAATCCAAAGCAACTGTCATGGCTACCGGTGGTGCTGGACGTATTTATGCTTCCACCACCAATGCTCTGATTAATACCGGTGACGGTGTTGGTATGGCTCTGCGTGCCGGTTACCCCATGCAGGACATGGAGATGTGGCAGTTCCACCCAACCGGTATTCACGGTGCCGGAGTTCTGGTTACTGAAGGTTGCCGGGGTGAAGGTGGTTACCTGATCAACAGTGAAGGCGAGCGTTTCATGGAACGTTATGCGCCTAACGCTAAAGATCTGGCGGGTCGTGACGTAGTAGCCCGCTCCATGATTCTTGAAATTCTGGAAGGACGTGGTTGTGGCCCTGACAAGGATCACGTACTGCTGAAGCTGGATCACCTGGGTGAAGAGACTCTGAACCTGCGTTTGCCAGGCATCTGTGAACTGTCCAAAACATTCGCACACGCTGATCCGGTTAAAGTACCTGTGCCGGTTGTACCAACCTGTCACTACATGATGGGAGGTATTCCTACCAATGTTGGCGGTCAGGCTCTGTTCCCGGATTCAGAAGGTAGCGACAAGGTTGTAGAAGGTCTTTACGCTTGTGGTGAAGCCGCTTGTGTATCTGTTCACGGTGCTAACCGTCTGGGTGGTAACTCTTTGCTGGACCTCGTGGTCTTTGGCCGTGCAGCAGGTATCCAGATCGAGAAGAACCTGAGAGAAGGCTTTGACGGTGTTGACGCTTCTGACAGTGATATTGAAGCAGCCATGTCTCGTCTGGACCGTCTGAACAAGTCCAGTAGTGGCGAGAAGGTTGCTGATGTTCGCAAGGATCTTCAAAACACCATGCAGCTCTACTTCGGCGTGTTCCGTGAGGGTGACAGCATGCAGGAAGGTCTGAACAAGCTGAATGAGTTGGGCGAGCGTCTTCAGAACACTCATCTGGAAGACAAGAGTCATGCCTTCAACACCGCTCGTATTGAAGCCCTGGAACTTGAGAATCTGTACGAGGTAGCTTACGCCACGGCAGTTTCTGCCGAAGAGCGTAAAGAATCTCGTGGTGCTCACGCTCGTAACGACTTTACCGAACGTGATGATGAAAACTGGCTGGCTCACTCCCTGTACTTCCCGCTTGAAAAGCGTGTAGGCAAGCGCCAGGTCAATTTTGCACCGAAGACCATGGAAGCTTTCCCACCGAAAGCAAGAACCTACTAAGGTGGAGGCAGGAAAATGTTGGTAAGTGTCTATCGCTACAACCCGGAGACTGACTCCAAACCTTACATGCAAGACATTGAGGTAGAAATTCCTGAAGGTAAAGACCTGATGGTTCTCGATGTATTGAACCTGATCAAGGAAAAGGACGAAACATTAGTGTATCGTCGTTCCTGTCGTGAAGGTGTTTGCGGTTCTGATGGTGTGAGCATCAATGGGATTAATGGTCTGGCTTGTGTGACATCACTGTCCGAAGCCATGGGTAGCAAGAAAAAACTGATTTTGCGCCCGCTTCCTGGTCTGCCCGTGATCCGTGATCTGATTGTGGACATGAGTCTTTTCTATAAGCAGTACGAAAAGATTAAGCCATTCCTGATCAATGAGGAGCCCGCACCAGCAATTGAGCGTCTTCAGAGCCCTGAAGATCGTGAGAAGCTGGATGGTTTGTACGAGTGTATCCTCTGTGCATGTTGCTCCACGGCGTGTCCGTCTTTCTGGTGGAACCCTGACAAGTTTGTTGGACCATCCGGCCTGTTGCAGGCTTATCGTTTTCTGGCAGACAGTCGTGATACTGCGACTGAAGAGCGTCTGGCTGATCTGGACGATCCATTCAGTGTATTCCGCTGCCGTGGCATCATGAACTGTGTCAGCGTATGTCCAAAAGGTCTGAATCCAACCAAGGCTATTGGTCATATCAAACAGATGCTGTTTGATAGTGCTACCTGATCAGGGATTTAGAAAAAACAGGAGTTTCTTCTGCAAATGCAGAAGAGCTCCTGACAGTGGTAAAGTTGTTGAGGGTCGCGCTCTTGAGATTAAATAGAGGGTGGTTCGTTAACATGAATTGTGTGAATGCTGTTTGAGCGTACGTTTTATTTCTCAAAACAGCATCTACACTGTGATTCGGAGGCTGACACCAGAATACTGGGGAAGCCGATGATCTGAAGCAGAATTTCTGACTGCAGTTGCACTGTCGCACAAACTAAGTGGGACTGTAGTTTACTTTAGAGCCTGGCCGGTTGCTGACCCAATGAATTAATGGTGGGTAGGGCCGACAGGTTTACCAGCGGGGCGGCCGGTCAATCACCGGTCTATCTGTGGAGTTTGATAAACGGGGAAGGCGAAAGCCCCGGTTTTCAGCGCTTTGTCTGTCACTACCCAGCGACAGCAAACCACAGTGCGACTCTCATGATTAGACAGCCCTTCATTCACGGGGTAGTGATGATGCAAGAAGGTGTGATGCAGCAAATGTGGGATACCTCACATATTTCCGGGGGAAATGCTGCATACGTCGAAGAACTGTACGAACAATTCCTTCGCGACCCGAATACGGTCTCTGAGGAATGGCGTGATTATTTTCAAAAACTTCCTCAGGTCAATGGTGGTGGTCCGGACGTACCTCACTCGACCATTCAGGAAAATTTTGTCTTAATGGCGCGTCAGCGTCAGAGCACCCGCCCAATCGAAGCCGGTACAGTTTCCAGTGATCATGAGCGCAAACAGATTCAGGTATTGCGTCTAGTTAGTGCTTTCCGAATTCGGGGGCACCAGCAGGCCAAGATCGATCCGTTAGGTTGCTTGCAACGCGAACAGTTCCCCGATCTGAGTCTTGAGTATCACGGTCTGAGTGGGGCCGATCTTGATACAGAATTCCAAACCAGCACCATCTTTATTGGCAAGGAAAGAGCAACTCTTCGCGAAATTCTGGATTCACTGACAGCCACCTACTGTGGTTCTATCGGTGTTGAATACATGCACATTGTTAACACCGAAGAGCGCCGCTGGTTCCAGAGCCGGATGGAAAGCGTTCGAGGTCGTCCTGAAGTGGGCTCTGAAGCCCGACAGCATCTTCTGGAGCGTCTGACAGCTGCAGAAGGTCTGGAAAAATACCTTGGGACAAAATATCCGGGTACCAAACGTTTTGGTCTGGAAGGTGGTGAGTCTCTGATTCCCATGCTGGACGAGATTATCCAGCGTTCCGGTTCCTATGGTGCCAAGGAAATCGTTATCGGTATGGCCCACCGTGGTCGTCTGAACGTATTGGTTAACATTCTCGGTAAAAACCCTTCTGAGCTGTTCGATGAGTTCGAAGGCAAGAAAATGGCCGATACCGGTTCCGGTGATGTGAAATATCATCAGGGCTTCTCATCTAACGTAATGACACCGGGTGGTGAAGTTCACCTGGCACTGGCATTTAACCCTTCCCACCTCGAAATTGTTTCACCCGTAGTGGAAGGCTCTGTTCGTGCCCGTCAGGATCGTCGTAACGATGAGGTCCGTGGTCAGGTTATTCCTCTTGCCATTCACGGTGATGCGGCATTTGCCGGTCAGGGTGTTGTCATGGAAACCCTGCAGATGTCCCAGACCCGCGCATACAAAACTGGCGGTACTCTGCACATCATCATCAACAACCAGGTTGGCTTCACTACCAGTAAGCAGGAAGATGCCCGTTCTACTGAATATTGTACGGATGTAGCCAAGATTGTGGGTGCGCCGATTCTTCATGTGAACGGCGATGATCCTGAAGCCGTTCACTTTGCGACCAAGCTGGCGCTTGATTACCGGATGGAATTCAAGCGCGACGTAGTGATCGACATGGTTTGCTACCGTCGTCGTGGTCACAACGAAGCTGATGAGCCTTCTGGTACTCAGCCGCTGATGTATCAGATCATCAAGACGCACAAGACAACCCGTGATCTCTATGCCAACAGGCTGGTTGAAGCGGGTGTTATGGACGCCGAGCAGGACAAGACACTGGTAGACAGCTACCGTAATGCTCTGGACAACGGCGGTCATGTCGTTAAGGCACTGGTTAAAGAACCCAACAAAGAGCTGTTCGTTGACTGGGCTCCTTATCTGGGTCATGAATGGACTGCCCGTCATGATACCCGTGTGGCTATGGCCACTCTGCAAGGTCTGGGTCAGAAGCTGTGCAAAGTCCCTGAAGGTTTTGTGGTTCAACGTCAGGTCAGCAAGATCATTGATGACCGTCTGAAAATGGCTGCCGGTGCGCAATCCATTAACTGGGGTGCGGCTGAGATTCTGGCATACGGTTCACTGGTGATGGAAGGTCATCCAGTTCGTATTACCGGACAGGATGTGGGTCGGGGTACTTTCTCACACCGTCATGCCGTTCTGCATAATCAGAAAGACGGTTCTACCTATGTGCCGCTGGCCAATATTTCTGAGAATCAGCCTGATTTCCAGATCTGGGACTCGCTGCTTTCTGAGGAAGCGGTGCTGGCTTTTGAATACGGTTATGCGACAACCACTCCTAGTGCCCTGGTGGTCTGGGAAGCTCAGTTTGGTGATTTCGCCAACGGCTGTCAGGTGGTTATTGACCAGTTTATTACCAGTGGTGAGCATAAGTGGGGGCGTCTGTGTGGCCTGACCATGCTGCTACCTCATGGCTACGAAGGTCAGGGTCCTGAGCACTCCTCTGCACGTCTTGAGCGTTACCTGCAGCTTTGTGCTGAGCATAATATTCAGGTTTGTGTGCCTACCACTCCGGCTCAGGTGTTCCATATGTTGCGTCGTCAGGTCTTGCGCCCACTGCGTAAGCCTCTGATCGCCTTTACACCAAAGAGCTTGCTGAGACACAAACTGGCTGTTTCTTCCCTGGAAGACCTCGCTGAGGGCAGTTTCCAGACCATCATTCCAGAGATTGATGAGCATGAAACAGCAGACGTTACCCGTCTGATTATGTGCAGCGGCAAGGTTTACTACGACCTGCTTGAGTATAAGCGTACCAATGAACTGAAGAATGCAGCCGTCATCCGTATCGAGCAGCTGTATCCTTTCCCTCAGGATGACCTGGATGAGCTGATTGCTCGCTATCCAAACCTGAAGGACGTTGTCTGGTGTCAGGAAGAGCCCATGAATCAGGGTGCCTGGTATTGCAGTCAGCATCATATGCGCCGTGCTCTGGATAATCACGCTAACAATCTGCGTCTGGTTTATGCAGGTAGAGATGCTTCAGCGGCACCAGCCTGTGGTTACATGTCCAAGCATGTTGAAGAACAACAGAAGCTGGTAGAAGACGCTTTTAACGTATAATTGACGACGCCCCGGTGGCTCCGGGGCGAACGGTCGCAATCCCGAAAGGATCCATAATGGCCACTGAAATAAAAGCACCAACATTTCCGGAATCTATCGCTGACGGTGTGGTTGCCACATGGCACAAGAAGCCCGGAGAAACCTGCGCCCGTGATGAGCTGCTGGTTGATATTGAAACCGACAAGGTAGTTCTGGAAGTAGTCGCTCCAGCGGATGGTGTGCTTAAAGAAATTCTCAAGAACGAAGACGACACCGTTCTGAGTGCTGAAGTTATTGCTATTTTTGAAGCCGGTGCTGCGGCTACCGCTTCTGCTCCAGCCGGAGAGTCTGCACCTGCTGCAGAAACACCTGCTAGTCAGGAAGAGCCAATTCTTAGCCCGGCAGCCCGTAAAATGGCTGATGAAAAGGGTATCGATCATGGTGCCATTGCCGGCACTGGTAAAGGTGGTCGTGTTACCAAAGAAGACGTGGTTCGTCACGCTGAACAGAAGCCAGCAGCTGCAGCAGCTCCGGCATCTGCCGTGCAGGCTTCCTCTGCTCCACAGGTAGAAGCCACTACCCCGGTATTTGCGGGTGAGCGTACGGAAAAACGTGTACCAATGACACGTCTGCGTGCTAGAGTTGCGCAGCGCCTGGTAGAAGCACAGCAAACCGCTGCCATGCTGACCACATTCAATGAAGTCAACATGAAACCGGTGATGGAACTGAGAGCCCGTTACAAGGACCAGTTCGAGAAGCGTCATGGTGTCCGTCTTGGCTTCATGTCCTTCTTTGTAAAAGCCTGTGCTGAAGCCCTGCGTCGCTATCCTGCAGTAAACGCCTCTATTGATGGCAATGACATCGTTTACCACGGCTATCAGGATATCGGCGTAGCTGTCTCCAGTGATCGTGGTCTGGTAGTACCTATTCTGCGTAATGCTGAAAACATGAGTCTGGCTGACGTTGAGGCAAAAATCCGTGAATACGGAAAGAAAGCCCAGGGTGGCAAGCTGGACATTGAGGACATGACCGGTGGAACCTTTACGATTTCCAACGGCGGTGTGTTTGGTTCGCTCTTGTCTACACCGATTCTGAATCCTCCTCAGTCCGCTATTTTGGGTATGCACAAAATTCAGGAGCGCCCCATGGCCGTCAATGGTCAGGTGGAGATTCTGCCCATGATGAACCTGGCTCTGTCCTATGACCACAGGTTGCTGGATGGCAAGGAAGCGGTCACCTTCCTCGTTACCATTAAGGAACTGTTGGAAGATCCGGCACGAATCCTGTTGGAATTGTAATCTTTCATGGGTTTTGCGGCGACTGATAAGGTCGCCATTCTCATTTTCTTGGAATAGAAGATATGGCAAATCAGTTTGACGTTGTAGTCATCGGTGCGGGTCCTGCAGGTTACGTTTGTGCAATTCGCGCAGCGCAGCTGGGCCTCAAGACTGCTTGTATCGAAAAGTGGACTGATGACAAAGGCAAAACAGCTCTGGGTGGAACCTGCCTCAATGTAGGTTGCATTCCATCCAAGGCGCTGCTGGACAGCTCTCACAAGTTTGTTGAAGCACAGAAAGACTTTAAGCTGCACGGTATCAATCACTCCGGTGTTGAGATGGACGTGCCGCAAATGGTTGCCCGCAAAGACAAAATCGTTAAGACCCTGACTACAGGTGTTGGCGGTTTGTTTAAGGCGAATGGCGTAACTCTCCTGGAGGGCGCTGGTAAATTACTGGCTAACAAGCAAGTTGAGCTGACCAAGGCTGATGGCACTGTTGAAGTTTATGAAGCTGGCAACGTTGTCATTGCAACTGGCTCCCGTCCGGTAGAAATTCCACCGACTCCAACGGATGGTGATCTGATCGTAGATTCCACTGGAGCCCTGGAATTCCAGGAAACACCTAAGCGTTTGGGTGTTATCGGAGCTGGTGTTATCGGTCTGGAACTGGGTAGCGTTTGGGGTCGTTTAGGCTCTGAAGTGATCGTTCTGGAAGCTATGGATCGATTCCTGGCGGCTGCTGATGAGCAGATCTCCAAGGAAGCCATGAAGATCTTCAAGAAGCAGGGACTGGACATCCGTCTGGGTGCTCGTGTAACCAGCTCTGAGATCAAGGGTAAAGAAGTTCACGTCACTTACGCTGAGTCTGACGGCAGTGAAAAGGTTGTTGTTTTTGACAAGCTGATTGTTGCGGTAGGCCGTCGTCCATACACCGAAAGCCTGTTGGCTGCTGATTGCGGTGTCAATATGGATGAGCGTGGCTTTGTCTTTGTTGATGATCACTGCACAACTGACGTACCAGGCGTTTACGCTATTGGTGATGTTGTTCGTGGTCCAATGCTGGCACACAAAGGCAGTGAAGAAGGCATCATGGTTGCTGAAATCATTGCTGGTCAGAAAGGTCACATGAATTATGACCTGATTCCTTCGGTTATTTATACCCATCCTGAAATTGCATGGGTAGGTAAAACCGAACAGGAACTGAAAGCAGAAGGTATCGATTATAAGGTAGGTACTTTCCCGTTTGCAGCCAGTGGTCGTGCTCTGGCAGCCAACGAGACTGAAGGAATGGTTAAGGTCATTGCTGATAAGTCAACTGACCGCGTTCTGGGTGTGCACGTAGTAGGCCCAAGCGCTGCTGAACTGGTTCAGCAAGGTGTAATTGCCATGGAATTTGCTGCCAGTACTGAAGATTTGGCTCTGACCATCTTCTCTCATCCGACATTGAGTGAAGCTCTGCACGAAGCGGTTCTGGCTGTAGATGGCCATGCGATTCACATTGCCAATCGCAAGCGTCGCTAACTGAGAGTTCGAGGACTGGTCGGCACTGACCAGTCTTCACTAAGATTCGTTTACTGATGTGTGGAAGGCGCAGTGAATCAGTAAGCCTTCTCAGTGAGCAACTGATACGAAGATGTATCAGAGGGGAAAGGAGCCTGTCGGACTTAAGACAATTCCGGCCTGAAATCCAGGAAGAGCGGACGCAGCCATGAGCGCGTCAATACTGTTCCGTTGAATTTTCTTAAATAGGTCAGCTATTCGCACAAATTCAACGGAGCTGTCCAGAACGGCTCATAGCTGTGACTCGCTCTACTGACTCTTCGATAGAGAGCATGCTCGAAAGCATAAGTCCGAAAGGCTCCCGATCCCTGAAGTTTAATTTCGACACCTGAGGGGTTGGGGGTCGAAATAAAGAAACCTTTTATCCACGGACGTGGATAGGAATTTAATTACAAAACAACAATGGTAGTGTCAGTATGAATCTCCATGAATATCAGGGCAAGCAGCTGTTTGCTGAATATGGCCTGCCGGTATCCAAGGGTATTGCCTGCGATACGCCGGAAGAAGCTGCTGCAGCCGCCGATGAAATTGGCGGAAACCAGTGGGTTGTCAAAGCACAGGTTCATGCAGGTGGCCGTGGTAAAGCTGGCGGCGTAAAGCTGGTTAGCACCAAGGAAGAAATCCGTGAGTTTGCTGAAAAGTGGCTGGGTAAGAACCTGGTAACTTACCAGACTGATGAAAATGGTCAGCCTGTTAGCAAGATCCTGGTTGAAACCTGCACCGATATTGCTCAGGAACTTTACCTGGGTGCGGTAGTAGACCGTTCAACCCGCCGCATCGTTTTCATGGCTTCCACAGAAGGTGGCGTTGAAATTGAAAAAGTGGCAGAAGAAACACCTGAAAAAATTCTGAAAGCGACTGTCGATCCTCTGGTAGGTGCGCAGCCATACCAGGGTCGTGAACTGGCTTTCAAACTGGGTCTGAACGCTACTCAGGTTAAGCAGTTTACCAAGATCTTCCTGGGTCTTGCCAAACTGTTCCAGGACCTGGATCTGGCTCTGCTGGAAATTAATCCTCTGGTTATTACTGAAGCGGGTGACCTGCACTGTCTGGATGCCAAGCTGAACATCGACAGCAACGCTCTGTACCGTCAGCCTCGTCTGAAGACCATGCACGATCCTTCTCAGGAAGACGCTCGTGAAGCACACGCAGCTCAGTGGGAACTGAACTACGTGGCACTGGATGGCAACATCGGCTGCATGGTAAACGGCGCTGGTCTGGCCATGGGTACCATGGACATTGTTAAACTGTCTGGTGGTACTCCAGCTAACTTCCTGGACGTAGGTGGCGGTGCTACTAAAGAACGTGTCAGCGAAGCTTTCAAAATTATCCTGTCTGACGACAGTGTTAAAGCTGTTCTGGTTAACATCTTCGGCGGTATTGTTCGTTGTGACCTGATTGCTGACGGCATCATCGGTGCAGTAAAAGAAGTAGGTGTTGAAGTGCCTGTTGTTGTTCGTCTCGAAGGCAATAACGCTGAGCTGGGTGCTCAGAAGCTGGCAGAAAGTGGGTTGGACATCATCGCTGCAAGCAGTCTCTCTGACGCTGCAGACCAGGTAGTAAAAGCAGCGGAGGGTAAATAAGAATGAGCGTCCTGATCAATAAAGACACCAAAGTGATCTGCCAGGGCTTCACTGGTTCTCAGGGAACTTTCCACTCCGAACAGGCGATTGCATATGGCACTCGCATGGTAGGTGGTGTAACTCCAGGTAAAGGTGGGCAGGAACATTTGGGTCTGCCTGTATTCAATACTGTTGCTGAAGCAGTTGTTGAAACCGGTGCTGAAGCTTCCGTGATCTACGTACCTGCTGCTTTCTGTAAGGATTCTATCCTGGAAGCTGCTAATGCTGGCATCAAGCTGATTGTCTGCATCACTGAAGGCATTCCTACCCTGGACATGCTGGACTGCAAGGTTCGCTGTGATGAGCTGGGCGTTACCCTGATTGGTCCTAACTGCCCGGGTGTTATCACTCCGGGTGAGTGCAAGATCGGTATCATGCCTGGTCACATTCATAAGCCAGGTAAGGTCGGTATTGTATCCCGTTCCGGTACTCTGACTTACGAAGCAGTTAAGCAGACCACTGACTTCGGTTTTGGTCAGTCTACCTGTGTCGGTATTGGTGGTGACCCGATTCCTGGTTCCAACTTCATCGATATCCTGAAGCTGTTCGAAAAAGATCCACAGACAGAAGCGATTGTTATGATCGGTGAGATCGGTGGTACAGCGGAAGAAGAAGCAGCTGCTTACATCAAAGAGAACGTAACCAAGCCTGTTGTCTCCTACATTGCCGGTGTTACTGCACCTCCAGGCAAGCGTATGGGTCACGCCGGTGCGATCATCTCTGGTGGTAAAGGTACTGCTGATGAGAAATTTGCTGCCCTGGAAGAAGCCGGTGTTAAAACTGTGCGTTCACTGGCAGAAATCGGTCAGGCTCTGAAAGAGAAGACAGGCTGGTAAGTTCGGCGTTGGCTTTGGCCTGATCCGGATCAGCTTTGACTGATTAAACGGCTCACCTCTCAGGAGGTGGGCCGTTTTGTTTTATAGAGCTTGTTTTTGTCGAGAATGATCCATCAGCGGCTAGTCCAGAAAAAGTTCTCAAAGGGCGTTTGTCGTGACTTTCTGAGAGCACGGCTTTTCGATGAAGTTTCTCTGATTGGAGCTGACTTTATTAGCCTCTTGCAGAGCTGCTATTCTCTCTTATTCAGTCTGATCAAGCAGGCGATAACCTGTCTTAAATCTGGCTTGCGGAATGTCGCTATAGGCTGCAGCCGTTGAATGGCACATAGTCCCACGTTTATCTCCACCCTCAGGGAATCCTCCAGTGGATACACCGAATCTGAATCCAGACAAATACCGTTTTGTGCGGGCTCTCAGGCCCTTTTCCTTCTCTGTCGCATTGATCACCTGTGGGTTGGGGATCGCGGTCGCTTTTTCAAGGGGCGAGGGGGATGTCGGCAGGGCTGTGGCTGTCATGATTGCGGGCCTTTTATTGCAGGCTGCCAGTAACCTTGCCAATGACCATGCTGACTTGCATTTCTGGAATGGTCGAACTGGTTTGCTGGCGGAGCAGGTGATTCAACAGATTCGCCGGAATTTTTATATTGCTGGCCTGTTTGCCCTGGTAGCGATTGTTATTGGCCTATGGCTTGTCTGGCTGACGGGCTGGCCCTTGTTCCTGCTGGGTCTGTTTGGAGTCATTGCAGGCTATTTCTATACAGGCGAGCCCATTGTCTACAAACATCGTGGGTTGGGTGTACCTGCAGTGTTTCTTCTGACAGGTGTCCTGATGGTGAGTGGAGCTTATTACGCAGTGTCTGGAATATGGAGCAATGAACTGCTTTGGATCTCTATACCGGTGAGTTTATTAACGGCCGCTCTATTGGTGTCTAATGAAGTTCGAGATTATTTGGATGATCGGTCTTCCAGTATCCGTACCCTGACGGTCAGAATCGGTTATGACATGAGCAGGGCGTTGTATGTTGTACTGTTGCTGTTAGTGTACCCAGTCAGTTATTACCTCTATCTTAATAACCTGCTGATTAATCCTGCTTATATGGTGTTTTCTTTGTTAGTCATCTGGCAGCCTGTTAAATTGCTGCGGTGTTCTCCTGGTGATTATCAGTTAATGAAATTGCCGCCTATGACGGGCCGTTTTTTTCTGGTGTTTGGTATTTGCTTCATATTGAGTATTTTTTGATGGGTGTAATTTTCCTATAGGGAGTACTGCTTTTAAACAAGGATAAAAAATATCCTGTTTACCATCGACCCTACGTCATAATCCAGATGCTATATTAAACGTCTGATGACCTTTATATTTGGAGATAAATCTGATGTGTAAAAATACTGTTCAGTTCCAAAAAGGCATTGGCATTATG
>NZ_JBPCXO010000440.1:0-3414 GCF_051008435.1 Endozoicomonas sp.
ACTTCCTCAATGTTGAGTGGTCAGTACCCAGCAAGCGAGCTGCTTCACCAATCTTGACTAATCTCTTATCCATAGTGTGAGATTATGATAGATAATCATAGATTACTCAATACTGTTTCAAACCCCATCCTGAATCAGTTTATCAAGTCCAACGTTCATGCCTGCGAGTGAGTTATGTCACGACTTGTACTCATTTTCATTTTGATACTTACAGCGTCACTGACAACCAGGACTCTTGCTACTCCCTGTGATCCGGATAAACGATGGGATGAAGGCACTAACGAACTGTCTGAAGACACCGAAAAGTGTACCGACCTGGTCGGTAAAGTTCAGGGACAGAACGAACCGGAAAACCAGTTTGAACTTCAGGACAGAATGTTTAATGAAAAAGGTCCGGTCAGTGATCTACCAATGATAGAACGTGAAACATCATTTATAGAAGGTGACCAGCCCGGAACCGTGGGAGAAATGATAACGACTATCCGGAACAGTCCGGAAGTTAAAGAAGCCATGGGCAATGTTGAACAGGTGGCAGAAGAAAGCGCGGCAAAAATCGCCGGCTTTGATTCATCGGGCATCGATGCGGCTACCAAAATCAGCTTTGATGATGCTTCCAGTCTGACCAATGGCGCTTTCAGTAATAGCGAATTTTCCGACCTGAATCTGTCAGAGACCGCGATTGAAGCACTGGGTCTTGATGGCATGGTTATCATGATCGGTCAGATGCTGATGCCCTCCTACGAAACATCCTCCTTTCCCGAACATATGTCAGGCGTGGAGAAAGCCCGGCTGGCACTGAGTTTTATTCCCATTGTTTCCCAGATCTATAACCTGGGTGCAGACATTGCCGAAGCTGTCCAGGGTGGTGTTGCTCCAGCGGGGGTGGCTGAAATTGTAACGATCGATCTTATGCGGGATGTCATGGGATTCTTTTTACCGGAAACGGCTATGGAACAGTGGGCTTTCGGAGGCATTATCGGTGAAATCAATCAACAGGGCGCCGCTAATAAAGCCGCCAGCCAGGTGGTGGACGCCCTTTCAAAGGATGATTACAACCACAAGGTCGTCGATGCTGTTCATAAAAAAGTGGGCAAGCTCTACTTTGATACAGTCTGCCCCATAGGTACCGTTGAAGGCGCATACGGCTGCCTGGTGGATCGGATCGATGATCATGCGGGTAGAGATAAGTGGTCGTATTTTGTCAGCAGCGACGTTCTCTATGTTCATCCGAAGGGCGGGCAATGCCCTCCCAAGTTTCATTTTGACGGTTCAAATTGTCGCTCCGACCCCGAGATCATTACCGTCGGAAGGAAAGTGTGGCAGTTTAAGGAAGGCAGTATCTGGATTTCACGCTGGCCTCACCAATGCGAAGATGACACCACCTTTGATGGTCACAACTGCAAAGTCAATGGCATTGATGGTGGTATGAAAGGCAGACACCCTGTCGTCAAAGAGAACCGGCTTTATATCAGTGCTATAGGCAACCACTGCCCCGACGGATATAAATACAACAACCTTTACCATCTATGCCAGCGGAACAAAATTATACGAATGGATGGGCGAAAGGCCTGGGCCTGGAAAGACTCCTTATACACCTCTCCTGTTAAGCCACCGAACCCTCGTGATATAGCTCTATACCTGTCCCACGCAGAACTGTATCAGAAATGGGGAAATCCGGATCATATCTATGATTCTCTGCTGAGCTCAAAGGACTACGGCAAGAAGTTTCAGGACAGTCTGTCAGATATCATGACCCAGCTGCGTATGAGTTATCCGTTGACCATCGCCGCCTTTCAGAACAGTGTGAAGTCTTCATACCCTAATCAGTCATTGAGCCACTTACTGGGGTTCCAGTCTCTGGCTTCAGTGCGGTTGAATCTGCTGCAACGACAGTTACTTGAGCTCAGGTACGCCCTCAGGGCGCAACTTAATGCGCACCTGAACCTCTCTTACTCTGGCCTTACCGGCTGCGACCGTTTACTACCCTCCCCGTATTCTTTTCGAACAGAAGCTGACTTTTTTTCATGGCTGAATTTCTGCCAGCGGCAGAACAGTCAACACGAGGTGCTTTCTGTCGAAGGGGGCTCTTTCGCTTTTCACAATAAAAAAATGGCTCAATCCGATGAGAAAGCCATCACCAAGGCTTATCAGGGCTACCTGGACCACCGTAAAAAACTCCTGGATCAGGTGGTTTCTGATATGTCACACCTGCAGGATGAAGGAAAAGCCAACTTTGTTGCCGATATGAAAGATAAAGAAGACAAGGTGCAGGTAATGACCACAGCCAGGGCAGCAGCCGACAAGGTGGTCGCCGATGTAGGTAAGTCCGTGCTGAACCAGCTGATCAATGGTGACTCCCTGTGTGTCGTTAACTTCCTTCCGGGTAAAAACAACTGTACTGCCAATGTCTCCATGGAGGGCACCATATTCGGTGAAGACACCACCTATCAGGGCCATAAGGATTTTCACATCAAGTGTTTTGGCAGCAAAAATAACGGCCCCCTGCTGGATTCGGTAAAGAAAAAAGCCTCCAGTGGCTCAGTCAGTGTCTGGTTCACCGGTAACTGTAATTCGGATGTTGTGGCGTTTGGCTTTGACCATAGTCATGACACGCTATTTAACCCGAATCAGCTGAAACACAAACAGGCTGCCGGCCTGGCCAAAGTCAGGGATCACTTTCAAGGGGACATCAGCAAAACCGCTTATTATCTGGATCGAAACGAATACGTGAAGTACCTGAGTCATGAAAAAGGGGCTACCAATCCTTTTCCCAACAAGAATGACAGCTTCACCAACAGTAAAGACATACAAGCACTTCTGGCACTCGACAAAAAAAGAGCCGATCGCCTGACGGCCATGGAAGCAGCGCTCTATAAAGAAAAGCCCGGGTTTATCTACAACGTTAATGACTTTCTGGTGAAGCATCTCAGGGGAAAAAAATCCTACAAAGATGTGCTGGATCCCAACTGGGGTCGTATTAGCGTTGATAAAGACTGGCACATCACCAACTACCCCAAAGTGGATTTTGACCTGTTTGAGTATTTCTTTGTCAATTACGCTCAGGAACTCTGTCGAATCCAGCAGGTGGACAAGAAACAACCCGGTGACTGCTTTGATCTAGTCACTCCCTATGCACGAATGATCCTTGATTACTGTTACGGCCTTTCTCAGTTAAAAGTCGTACCAAAAAGCGACAAGGATAAAGGGTTGATCTACACCAGCTATAAAGAACGTCCGAAAAAACCTCAGGAAAAAGTCCCTGATAACGGTTGGGCTGGAGCAATAGAAGCCTTAGGGAAGTGGCACAAGAAAGCTTACCGCAGTAAAGTGCCACTTTTCCCCTCTTGACGACTGTAGCTGCCATGACCACCATTACTATTCCTCCAGAGTGCAAATATCTAATCAAACTTGCTG
>NZ_JBPCXO010000441.1:0-6040 GCF_051008435.1 Endozoicomonas sp.
CCTGATTTGGCCATTTTTTATGATTCTTTTCGTTGAATAGCTCGCTATTCGCCTCAAATAATCATAAAAACTGTCTCAAACCGGACTTTTCCTCGCTACGGTCGGCTAAGTCCGACAGACTCCTAGATCGAATAAGTTTCAAGCATCAAAAAACCGCCCGATAGCTGATCTACACTACCACGACAATAGGATGTTGATTTTAATTTAATGGGTGTAGTGCATTGGAAAATCTTTTGGCAAGAATCTTCCGTCAGGTTTCCTGTTTGTGTGGCATTTTCTACTGTGGGCTAGGGTTCGCAGAGGTTTCGATGTCTCACTGGGCTTTAGGTATGAACGCTTTTTCTTTTGCTGCATCGGATAGCGTCCACAATCGAACCGTAATGTCTCAGTGGCCCAAAAGTGTTCCCACCAGTACATCGAGCCGCTCGGGCAGTGTTGAACCTGAAAATAAGGATAAATCGACAAGAAAAAAGTACTACACAGCTTTTAGTCCCAGTCAGGCTCACAAAACTCTGGGATTAACGGGCGGTGATGATGAACCGCCGGAAGAGCATTATTTTTCCTCTGAAGAAGAAAAAAGAAAATACTGGGCGATGAAAGCACAGCAAGCCCGATGGAAAAGAGAATTACTATTAAAGCTGTTTGGAAAACAGGCTATGAAACGCCTGTCTTTGATGGTCATTAAAGAAATCAGTGAAGATGGCATGCTATCCAGGTTGCTGGTAGCGTTTTTACTGTATGCATCCACCAATGATTTTGACTTATCCATGGATGAATACAATGTGGAAGAAGAAGCTGACTACATCCAGGCTCATCTGGTGACATTAGGTTATGAAATAGATTTAAGTAAAAAAACTGTCACTCTTGATCGTGCCATTAATGCTCTGGTGCTAGAAGAGTACACCCATGAACTCTTTGAATATTTTTCCTTTCAACAGTTGGTTTACTTTCTTCATATTCTGGAACTTTCTGCTAACTCAGAGATAGAAGCGATGGCATCGCGTTTACTTCAAGGGCAGGAAGTGATGACTTCTGAGCTGTCTCAATCGTTGTTATATGCTCTCTCAATGAGCAGTGGTTCTGAGCAAAGTCAGGATCAGGTTTCGATTCAGAATGGAGTCAGTCATTTTTTGATACAGCTTACTGCTGCTGCACAGCAACAAACCGATCATTTGCCAGAGAACCTTGCTTCTCATTTAATCAATGTATTACCGCTTGATCTCAGGTGGCATTTTGCCAGAGGTCTCAGGCAGAGACTGGGGCCAGACCCGGAGGATTCTGAGGATAAGAAATGATTCTGGGCGGGAGGTGATTCTTATTGTTATCCCAGAAATTGCTCCTCGGCTCGGGCTCCTGCTTCGCTCTAACTCCTACATCCTGTAGTCGTGCATTTCTGGGATACATTACGTCCCTGTAAATAAAAACGGGGCCAGATGGCCCCGCGTGGGTAACTCATGAATCTGTGTATTACAGGTTGAGTTCAGACAGGTACTTTTCAACCACCTTGGAAGGCAGTGGGATGTAACCGTCTTTAACAACGACTTCCTGACCCTGCTGAGACAGAACCATCTTCAGGAATTCAGCTTCCAGAGGAGGCAGTTTCTTGTTGGGCTGCTTATTTACGTATACGTACAGGAAGCGAGCCAGTGGATAAGTGTTGTTTACAGCATTTGCTGGAGTAGCTTCAACGAACGGCTGACCGGATTTCTTGGCCAGAGGTACAGTACGAACGCTGGAAGTCTTGTAGCCGATACCGGAGTAGCCGATGCCGTTTACAGAAGCACTCACGGACTGAACAACAGAAGCTGAACCAGGCTGTTCGTTTACGTTGTTACGGAAGTCACCTTTACACAGGGCTTTCTTTTTGAAGTAACCGTAGGTTCCGGATACAGAGTTACGGCCATACAGCTGAATTGAACGGTTTTTCCAAGCTCCGTCCAGACCAGTGCTACCCCATGTGTTGATGTCTTTGTCGCCGCCACACTTACGAGTGGAAGAGAAGATGGCGTCTACGTCAGCCATGGTCAGACCCTTGATGGGGTTGTCCTTGTTGACGAATACAGCCAGAGCATCGATGGCAACAGGTACAGGAGTCGGCTTGTAGCCGTGCTTCTTTTCAAAAGCTTCCAGTTCCTTGTCTTTCATCTTACGGCTCATAGGGCCAATGTTAGAAGTCCCTTCAGTCAGAGCAGGAGGTGCGGTAGAAGAACCTGCAGCCTGAATCTGTACATTCACGTTAGGGTATTCACGCTTGAAATCTTCTGCCCACAGGGTCATCAGGTTGGCCAGGGTGTCAGAGCCGACACTGGACAGGTTTCCTGATACACCACTGGCTTTCTTGTAAATTGGGATCTCAGCGTCAATCTGACTGGCAGTGGCGGCCTGGATTCCAGTAGCGAGGGCGATTGTTGTTATTAGAACTTTAAGCTTCATCCATGTGTCTCCTGAAAGGATTCTTTTAGCCATCTTTGTCTACTGGCAAAAACTATAAGGCGGAAATATGACAATTATATGAACGACAATGAAAGCTGTTTATCCGCAATATCTGCAATGTTAAGTCACTGCATTCACTCATCAGCTTTTTGAAGATAGCTGATGAATTGCCTGAACAGGGTGTAACTGTCTTCAAGCTGTCGTTATAATTCGTTTCAACAGCCATGAAACAGGCTCTGGAGAAAGAATCTTTTGCCAACAAAGTGGTAAAGTTTTTTACAAGAAAAAAAATAATAAATTGATGTAACAGGCAGGATAGACATGACCACCGGCTGGAAAATGATAATAACAGCAGTCGCCGGTATTGACAGATTTACAGAGAAATTAGGGCGCCTTCTAAGCGGGTTTAACCTGTTGCTGGTCGTCAGTGTTTGTCTCGTAGTTCTTCTTCGCTACTGGTTTAACTCCGGTTCCATTGCCCTTCAGGAACTGGCGATGTATTTCCATACTCTTATTTTTCTTGGAGCCAGCAGTTACACCCTCAAGCAGGGTGGCCATGTCAGGGTAGACGTTCTTTACAATCGCATGAGTGTCAGGCAGCGAGCATGGGTGAATTGCCTGGGAACCCTGTTTCTGCTGTTTCCGGTCTGTTTCTTTATTGGTGTGATGAGCTTTGACTATGTTTCCCGATCCTGGGCGATCATGGAAACGTCATCAGACCCGGGCGGATTACCGCTGGTGTATGTTTTGAAAAGCCTGATTCTGGTGTTTGTCGCCACTATGTTGTTGCAGGGAGTGGCAGAATTTTTGAGGTCAGTGCTTATTCTGGCAGGAAAGGAGTCCCCGGAAGATGGCTGAATACATCCCACTCTTTATGTTTGCAATGGTCTGCCTGGTGCTACTGGCAGGCTATCCGGTTGCCTTTTCTCTGGCGGGCACCGCTCTGGCATTTGCCGGAGCGGGTGTAATGACCGGATTGTTCGACCCGTCTTTTCTTAATGCTTTACCCAGCAGGCTGTTTGGCATAGTGACCAATCAGACACTGATGGCCGTACCTCTGTTTGTATTCATGGGCTGTATGCTGGAAAAATCCAAGGTTGCTGAGGGTCTTCTGGAAAGTATGGCCCGTCTTTTTGGCAAAATGAGAGGCGGTCTGGGTCTTTCTGTAACGCTTGTAGGCATGCTGCTGGCAGCAAGTACAGGGATTGTTGGGGCAACCGTTGTGACCATGGGGTTGCTGTCTCTGCCAACCATGTTAAAACGGGGTTATTCGACATCTCTGGCAACAGGAACCATTTGTGCGACTGGAAGCCTTGGTCAGATTATTCCTCCCTCCATTGCTCTGGTTCTTCTGGGAGATGTTTTATCCACAGCTTACCAGCAGGCTCAATTGAAGATGGGTATCTTCTCTCCTAAAACAGTATCTGTGGGTGATCTGTTCGTAGGTGCAATCATTCCGGGCCTGATTCTGGTAGCGGCTTATGCTACCTACCTGTTGATCGTAGCCTGGAAGAATCCTGAAGCTGCACCGGGACTCTCTGATAAAGATATCAAGGCTTATGATGATGGAGATCATGGCTCCCTGCTCATGAATCTGTTGCCTCCTTTGCTCTTGATGGGTGCAGTTCTGGGATCAATTCTGGCAGGTGCAGCGACTCCAACGGAAGCAGCGGGTGTGGGCGCTATCGGTGCTTTTTTGCTGGCGGGGATTAAACGACAGCTAACTGTTCAGACGTTGTCAGAAACTTTTTCTAATACGACAAAAGTCACCTGTATGGTGTTTTTAATTCTGATAGGGGCTTCAATCTTCTCTTTGGTGTTCAGAGGATTTGGTGGCGAAGAGCTGATTCATGAACTCTTTGCCAATATGCCAGGAGGAGTATTTACAGCTGTCCTGGTGGTGATGCTGGTCATGTTCCTGCTTGGATTTATTCTGGATTTTATTGAAATCACGTTTGTCATTGTCCCGATGGTAGGGCCGGTTCTTTTGGCTATGGGACTGGATCCTGTCTGGCTGGGCATTATGATTGCTGTTAATTTACAGACATCTTTTTTGACGCCACCATTCGGCTTTGCGCTTTTCTATCTCAGGGGGGTAGCTCCCCCAGAAGTTAGTACGACTGATATCTACAAAGGCGTTGTGCCTTTCGTAATGATTCAACTGTTATTACTGTGTGCATTGGCAGTCTGGCCGGAGCTGGCAACGTGGCTTCCGGAAAAACTGTACGGCTAGGAGTCTGACCGGTTTTTCCGGGTAAGTCGCAACGAAAACAATAAAAACAATAAAAACAATAAAAACAATAAGTGCTGGAGAGCAATATGGAACTGGGTAATGATCTCGCTCCCGGGCCTCAGGGGGAACTGACGCTTAAAGTACTGGCTGATTATCAGTCAGTAAATACGACGGGGGATGTCTTTGGTGGCTGGGTGGCCATGCAAGTCGATCAGGCTGGAGAAATTATGGCCAGAAAGATTGCGAGAGGGCGTGTGGTCACCGTTAGCATCGGTAGTATGAGTTTTATGCGTCCAGTGAAAATGGGCGATATTCTTTCTCTGTTCACCCGTGTTACAGAGGTTGGCAAAACGTCGATTCGAACGGTAGTTGAAGCCTGGGTAGAAGATAAACACGGCAGTGCCAAGCTGACTGAAACCAGTATGGTTTTTGTGGCGATTGATCCGCAGGGTAGAACGCGTCGTATTCAGAGTGCTGAATATTAGGAATTAGTTTTAATCTTTGACCCAGAGAGCCAGCTTTTCTGATAAACGGGCAAGGGTCACTGGTTTGTCCAGAAAATCGTCCATACCTGCTGCTTTGCAGGCTATCTGATCGGACTCCATGGCATTAGCCGTGAAGGCAATAATAGGGATGCTGGCAAAACTCTGACCGGAAGCTCTGATGTTCTCAGTAGCTTCCAGGCCGTCCATGATGGGCATCATGCAGTCCATGAGAATCAGGTCGAAGATCTCTGAAGTTCCCAGGATTTCCAGTGCTTCCTGACCGTTTTCAGCCACTTTGCAGGTACAGCTCAGCTTTTCCAGCAGCTTTCTCGCCACCATCTGGTTTACCTGATTGTCTTCAACGACCAGGATATGGAGGTTATAGTTTTCCTTGGCTGACACTGGCTAATCCTTGCCTGTGGCCTGATTTCCCTATTATCAATATCTGAAGAAATGCTGAGTTCTTTAGGGGCTTTTGAGGTTTTGTTTTGTGCTCAGTGCTACCGAAAAGCGGTCATATACAAGGCAAATCGAGGAAGGCGTAGCTTTTCTACGTCAAGGAGGTTTAACGCACTACGACTGCATGGATGCAGGAGCTAGAGCAACGCAGGAGCAGTTGCCGGGATGGCCGCTTTTCAGAGCATCCATGACTGCGCAGTCGTTTGAAAGACGTTCAGTATTACCGCACTACTGCGCCTGGCACCTACGCGGCCCGCCTGAATGCTCCAGAAACTGCTGAGTGCGAAAACAAAACCTCAACAGCTCCTAGGAGTCTGTCGGACTTAGCCGACCGTAGCGAGAAAAAGTCCGGTTTGAGACAGTTTTTATGATTATTTGAGGCGAATAGCGAGCTATTCAACGAAAAGAATCATAAAAAATGGCCAAATCC
>NZ_JBPCXO010000442.1:0-1264 GCF_051008435.1 Endozoicomonas sp.
TGTTCATAGCACTTGGCGTTATCGAGGAGATCATAAAGTTTCATGACACTGTTTTACAAGAAAACGTCTTCTATTCATAGCCACATAAGTCATCCTGTTTCCAGCTCCCCGGAATCCGCTAAGAGCCTAAAGAAATTAGCCAGAAAGTCCGTTGGCACCCTCTTCTGACCCGCAGAACCAGTCATTAACCGTTCACCTAAAGACATGAAAAGATCTGTCTTGGATAGGTAATATAAGAACTTAGGATTTGAGTGACGGTTCGCTCTCAAAACATGGAACTCAGTTGAACCAAAGCCTTGCTTGGTCGGCATACCGCCCAGATAGGCACCTTTTCCATTTTCAAAACAGGGGGTGATTTTGGCAATAATCACATCGTGCTGCTGAAAGCTCGTAAAACCCTGTTTTAAATCCCTGATAGGCTTTTTGAGTTCGTAATTAACTTGACCGCTAGCTTCAACATTTTCCATTGGCAAAAAACATGCAAGTTCATCATACTTTTCATATGGGATTTTTGGAGCCGGATTTATATCAGCTAAATTCTTAAGCCGCATAACGGACCAATGCTCAGGAATCCCCCCAAGCCACTCACCCCCGGAATCCTTATAAGCCTCATACTGAGGCATAGCTGCCAGTTCAGTCATTTGCCACTCCTGATACTTCAGTGACTTCCAAACCCAGAATGTCAGCAATCAACCCTTCCGCCTGCTTCTCCAGGGCGACAATATCTTTCGCCACATCGGTCATAGAACGCAGTGGTTTATGTTGGTAGAAGTATTTGTTGAAGCTGACTTCATAGCCAATCTTGGTGGAGTCCAGGTTAATCCAGGCTTCGTCTACGTGGGGTTTAACTTCTTTCAGGAAGTAGCCATGAATCTCATCCTTCAGAGGTACAGTTTCACTGTCTCGCAAATCAGACGACGGTTCATAGGTGATAAATTCACCGGCTTTCTCTGTCGCATAGAAACCAAAATCGGCTAACTGATCCTCTGTACAGCTCAGATGATGCAGCAGAGCATCAAGCTTCTCGTCTTTCAGTTTCAGAGTTTTACGAACCACTTTCGCTGCTGTTTCGTCGTACCAGCTCATGGCGTTCAGGATGGTTTTTTTCTCACTGGCAGTGAGTGAGATACCGCCTTGCTTTAACTCGATTCTGCAGTTTTTCTCACTTGACAATCAGGTTGCATCCAATAATTCAAATTTCCCAGCATGAGATTTGAGTGATTCCGTAGGCTCCCGTTTACCAAGATCTCGCCCCGCCATATGC
>NZ_JBPCXO010000443.1:0-1600 GCF_051008435.1 Endozoicomonas sp.
CGACAACGAATGCCCGTACCAAGCAGAAGAGAGTTCGCAGCAAGCCCTGGAATATTTCAAAAACAATACCCGGTTTCTTTCCCTGACTGGCTCGGATAGAGGTGCGGATAGAGGTGTCTGCCTCGGGCTGGCTTGCGCCTGGCTGCAGTCTGCTGTCTCCCCTCCTGATACTCGTTATCGGCTCAGGCAGCAGTTGCAAACCTGCAGCCTGAATCCACAACAAGGCTGGCACAATCATAACCAGCATTACAATGAACTGCAGGCCGTGTTTCAGGCTGCACAGAATCGCTATGACGCTTATAGGGCAGCAAACGCCCTGCCTGACCATCCATCCACGTTGGAAAGCTTTGCGAAACTGGATACAGAATCAGCTGGACAACTGGACACTAAAATCTGGATTGAATGGCTCTATCGTGAACAGCAACATCAGCATGGCTGCTCTGCGCAAGTGACAGCCCGTGATAAAACGGCCCCTCGACTCTCCATGACCCACGCCTGGCCAGTCGTCACGACTCGAGCCAGTACCGTACAGCTGCTCAGAACACTTCGTGACCAGCCGATTCCTGCCCACTATTTGCTGACAACCGGCAAACACGCCCTTGCGCTCAGTATTGAAAAAGACCGGCTGACCCTGTTTGACCAGAACGCCCCCTGCTATATCCGGGAAGCCCTTCCAGGTAATGCTGATTCACTCGCCAGTGAACTCTTTGATGCCCTGGCCATTCAGCCGGAGTGTGGCATGGAGGTTGACGACAGTGGCATGGTTATTAGCGGTGGCACCTTAATTAGCTGTGGCACCTTAATTAGCTGTGGCACCTTAATTAGCTGTGGCACCTTAATTAGCTGTGGCACCTTATCCACTGCTCTCCCACCTTCATCTGAGATCAGCTGGGAAGCCATAGAGCCCGTCATTGAGCAACTGATGAACCATCGGGTAGCGGTATGGACGCTTCAGGTCGTTCTGCCCGCCGATGCCAGCCATCAACAAAAAACAGAATCAGACTGGCACACAGAGTGGCTGGCAGAGAACTTGTCACAACGTTTCCCGGTACCGGCCAATACCCTTGATACGGACGGCTATAGTCGCCTGCATCTGGCCAGTCGGCTGGGTAACCTCGCCA
Organism: Endozoicomonas sp.; assembly: GCF_051008435.1. Taxonomy (GTDB): domain Bacteria; phylum Pseudomonadota; class Gammaproteobacteria; order Pseudomonadales; family Endozoicomonadaceae; genus Endozoicomonas_A. Next base: position 1,122 of record NZ_JBPCXO010000443.1, read on the forward strand.
GCGTTGAAGCGTTGATGGCTGCTGGAGAAAACCCAGCACTGCCCACATCCGAAGGACTAACAGCCTTTGACCTGGCTTGTGGTCGTTACCCCAAGATATCCGAACGTTTACAAATGACATTGCAGAAGCAGGGAATAGCTGCTGTCTGTGATCCGGACAAGGACAGTACCCTTCGCCCGTTGCTTCATAAACCCTGGCGACCTTCCCAGGCACCTCTGCCCGACAACCTGATGCAGGCACATCATGATACCCTGCAAAACCGACTTCCTGGGGAAACGGTATCAGGTCATGGATCAACATTCCCTCCTCCTGCACAAGACCACTGTCCGGCAGGTGGCTGTGGCCAGAGTGAAAGCAGTTGGGAAAGCTTCAAGTTTCGAAAGGCTTTAGCGACCATTGGCCGGGGTGAAGACCCACTGTCACGGTTTGTAGACCGGGTCGAGCAAGTTCATGATAATATCGTAGGGTTTGTGATGGAT
>NZ_JBPCXO010000444.1:0-38244 GCF_051008435.1 Endozoicomonas sp.
TCCAAGCACACAGGTCGCCCCGGTTGGCTGGCAGTTTGGAAGGGGTGGGCAAAATTACAGACCTGCGTTGAAGGCTGGCGCATAGCGCGCCAGTTCTTGGGTGTAGAGATGTGATAAAGAGATAGCCCCAAGGGGGGGGTGGGTACCTGAATATCTGCACAGACTCTGAAGTTTGCTATCTGAAAAATCCCGCAGTGATTCATTCTGAGCTTGCAGCAATGGGAGTCTCCTGGACCTGGCAGAAAGTCGCTGTGGCTATTGGTATAGAAGCCTTTCTGAAGCTGTGGCAGATACTGGATCAGTCACATGATCAAGGGGCAGAGCTAAATAGCTCAATTCGGGTAACTGTGCCAAGATATGAGCGTTTCCTGCGTTATCAACGCAACCAGGTCATCAAGTCCTTAGTGAACCAAGGGCAGAGTCCTGTTGTCATACAACAATATCTGAAGGCTGAAATGGGTATTCACATCAGCCTGCGAACCGTACAAAGAGTTGCAAGAAGGTGCTATGAGCCAGCAGCAAAACAAGAAAGCAGTCATTTATCTCAGGGTCAGCACAGGCAAGCAGGCAGAGAAAGAGCTTCCTCTGGAGTCTCAGCTTGAGCAATGCGAGAAAAAAGCAGCAGAGCTTGGAGCCAATATTGAGCAAGTTTTCAAAGACGAAGGTCTGACGGCCCGAAATGATAACCGTCCAGCATTTCAATCAGCATTATCGTACTGCGAAACGTTCGACGTGGATTATTTTATCTGTTGGTCCACTTCGAGATTTGCCCGTAATAGGTTAGAGGCTCAGCTAAACAAACGTCGCTTGGCTGATAGCGGAACCGAAATAGCCTATGTCTCTGTAACAATCGAAAAATCAGGCTCTGGCATTCTCCAGGAAGGTATTTTGGAGCTGTTTGATGAATATCTGAGCTACCAGATCGGAACAGATACTCGCCGCTCTATGATCCGTAATGCCCAGCAAGGGTTCTGGAATGGAGGCAGGGAGCCCTTCGGCTTTAAAGCAGCGCTATCACCTGAAAACCAAAAACGAAAATGTCTAGTACAAGTACCAATAGAGGCTTTAACTGTAGAAAACATTTTCAGACTCAGAGAAGAGGGATTGGGCGCAAAAGCTATTGCTCTCAGGCTTAATGAAGATAGCTCAACAAACAGGGGAAAGCGCTGGACCAAGGTCATGGTGTATGCCGTTCTGAAGAGTGAAAAGGTTGCAGGACTAACCACCTTTAATAAACGGGCACACAACGGTGCAAAAAACCCACCTGACCAATGGATCACTGTTGAAAGTCATGAGGGCATCATCTCCAGAGACCGATTTGAACGAATTCAAAAGATCATAGATAGCGCATCACCCAAAGGGAATGGTGGCTCATCAAAGAGTACCCGGCTTTTCACTGGTATGGTTAGCTGTGGCCGATGCCGAGAAAACATGGTTATAACCAGTGCCACTGGAAGAAGCTCCACCTATTACTACTACGAATGCCAGAGTCGCACCAATGGATCCGGGTGCGACACAAAGCACAAGAGAATGCCTGCTGGCACTTTGGATGACTTCCTCTTAGAGACAGTGTCCGCCAGAATTTTCAACAGAAGCAGTCTGACTGACTTGATCCTTGAAATAAACGATTTGGCCGGCAACTGGGTTAAAGAAAACAGAAAGAAGAAACGAGTCATTCTCAGCGAAGTCGATAAATTACGTCAGAAAAACAGAAGACTTTATGAATTTCTTGAAGACCCGGAAGGAGCCGCCAACCTAGGCGACCTGATACCACGCCTGAGAGAAAATAATCAGAAGATCAAAACACTGGAAGAAGAGCTGGAAAAGCTTGCTCAAGAAAAAGCACCAGAATTTGAAATCAGTGATGCCATGGTTGATGAAGTAGCAGACTTCTTTACTGAGCTAATGAGAGAGCGGAACAACCCGAGGAAAATTCGTCAATTCCTCAGTTCATTCATTGATGATATTTCGATAGGAGATGAAGAGATCAAGATTTCCTATGATCCCGCTGTGATTATCGACTCAACAGCGGTTCATAGTAGAAAAATATGGCTCCCCGAGCTGGACTCGAACCAGCGACCCAATGATTAACAGTCATTTGCTCTACCAACTGAGCTATCGGGGAAGAAAATGGTGGGTCGTGTAGGATTCGAACCTACGACCAATTGGTTAAAAGCCAACTGCTCTACCAACTGAGCTAACGACCCAAGCCGTTTATTAAACACGCAGTTCAATAAACTTTCAACTCTAAAAAGAGTTGGCTCCCCGAGCTGGACTCGAACCAGCGACCCAATGATTAACAGTCATTTGCTCTACCAACTGAGCTATCGGGGAATCGTTGCCGACGATGCGTTTGCGTCATCACCTGACGGCAGCGAATATTAATGAGATTTCAGGCTGAGTCAAGTCCTTCTCCCGAGCTTTGTTCAAAAAGTTGCTGAAAAAAACGACTGAAATAACCCTCCGACATATCACATAGGACTGGAACGCCCGTCAGTTATGGCCGTCTCAGGCCTCTCGCGACATTCCAGAAGGTTATTAATAAAGAGCCAGTCAGATAAACTTCTTTATAAAAAATTTATCAGAAGCCAGAAACAGAAAAAGCCGCCCGAGGGCAGCTTTTTCAAACATCCAGTGATGAAGTCTGTGATTACAGGTCTTCAGCACTCTCGGACAGGTACTTGGCAACACCAGCAGGTGATGCGTCCATACCTTTGTCACCTTTGTTCCAACCAGCTGGGCAAACTTCGCCGTGCTCTTCGTGGAACTGCAGCGCGTCAACCAGACGAACCAGCTCATCCATGTTACGACCCAGAGGCAGGTCATTAACAATCTGAGAGCGAACAACGCCGTCTTTATCGATCAGGAAAACACCACGGAAAGCTACACCACCTTCAGACTCAACGTCGTAGGACTTGCAGATGTCGTGAGCCATATCAGCAGCCAGTGTGTACTTAACCGGACCGATACCGCCATCTTTAACAGAAGTGTTGCGCCATGCGTTGTGAGTAAAGTGGGAGTCGATGGAAACACCGATAACTTCAGTATTACGCTCTTTGAACGCGTCAATACGGTGATCCAGAGCGATCAGCTCGGAAGGACAAACGAAAGTGAAGTCCAGAGGGTAGAAGAACAGAATGCCGTACTTGCCACGAATCGCCTCGGAGAGAGTAAACTCTTCAACAATTTCGCCATTGCCCAAGACAGCAGGAACAGTAAAGTCAGGAGCTTTCTTGCCAACCAATACGCCCATGAATTTAATCTCCAAGGTTTAGTATGTGTAGCTGCGATCATGCAGTCATTGCAGTAATCGCAATCATTTAAGCGACATCATGATACACCTGATAAAGGCCTTAGCCTATAAATCCCAGCACAAATATCTATAAATTTTCCCTTTCGACTGATAGATAAAATCTATCAACAAGATCCATCTTATTGGCTCGATAGATGCTTTTTTCACTGACAGCTAATACAAATAAGACATATTCTCATTATATTTCAATAAGTTAGTTTTGACACAAGCCAGTATGCTTCCATACTTCGTGTGCCTGTACTTTTTTATCGTGAAAATCATTCCCCCATTGGGATGGTATGATTTTTTTCTCCCATGACGGTATGGAGTCTCCACTATGCAAGGCGACAAAGGTGTTCTGGAACATCTGAACAAAGTACTCATGAATGAGCTGACCGCTATCAACCAGTACTTTCTGCATGCCCGCATGCTGAAAAACTGGGGTGTTAATAAACTCGGTCAATACATCTATAAAGAATCCATCGACGAGATGTGGCACGCCGACTGGCTCATTGAACGCATTCTTTTTCTGGAAGGCATGCCCGACTTTAAATATATGCAGAAGCCTATTATCGCTGGCGATGTTAAAGGTATTCTTGAAGCCGACCTGCAGCAGGAGTTGAAGGCAATTCCACCTTTAAAAGAGGCCATTGATGCCTGTGAAAAATCAGGGGATTATGGCTCGCGCCAATTATTGGAAAAAATTCTGGCCGCCGAGGAAGAGCATATGGACAGCCTGGAGATCCATCTGAACCGCATCAAAACCATGGGCATGGAAAATTATCTGCTCTCTCAGAGCGAGGAAGATTGAGAGGTTGACTGGAAAGTAGGGGGCGAGGTGAAAATTCAGTAGAACAAGCTAAATTTCAACTGATCCATTACTTTCCAACAACCTCTATGGCCGGGAGGAGAACCCTCCCCACCTGAAAAGCTGCTGAGATTATTCAGCACCTTCCTCTTTGCCTGTAGCTGTTTTGACCATCTTTTGAAGATCGCCACTGTTATACATTTCAATCAGAATGTCGCTGCCGCCGACCAGCTCACCCTTGATCCATAGCTGTGGAAAAGTTGGCCAGTTAGCGTATTTGGGTAAATTGGCACGAATTTCCGGGTTAGCCAGAATATCCACATACGCGAATTGCTCGCCACAAGCCATCAGAACCTGCACTGCCTTGGAAGAAAAACCACACTGTGGCAGTTTGGGAGAACCTTTCATGTAAAGCAGGATGTCGTGTTCTTCGATCTGCTCTTTAATTTGATCCATGATATCCATGAAATCACCTCATCACCAAAATGGAATCAACTCACTGGCACCGCATTCTAAAGAAAATACCTGACTAACACCATTGGTTATACCGAACTCCGATCTGACAACGACTACTTAGCCGCTGCCCGATATAAGGGTTCTACCTTAGTCACATTCGCCTGAAGCCCCGAAATCCGGGTCTCATGGGATGGGTGAGTGCTCATAAACTCAGGCACATTACTTCCCCCTTCCTGAGACATTTTCTGCCAAAGACTCACTGCAGCCTTGGGGTTATAGCCAGCTCGAGCCATCAACTCAAGGCCGATCAGATCCGCTTCAGCCTCATTGGTACGGCTGTTGGGAAGTGTCAAGGCATAGTTAGCCACCGTATCAGCCAGCCCATGGGTGTTCACCCCCAGTAGAACCTGCACTGCATCTTTGCCCAGCTGAACAGCATAAGCCTGGGACATGGCTTCCCGACCGTGTTCCCTGAGAGCATGAGCCATTTCATGACCCATTATGGCTGCCACTTCATCATCCGTCAGTTTGAGTTTGCTCAGGATGCCAGAGTAAAACATAATTTTGCCGCCGGGCATGCAATAAGCGTTCAGCTGTTCGTCCTCCAGCAGATTAACTTCCCACTGCCAGCTCACAGCATCTTGCCGGTAGATGCCAACCTGACCAACCAGACGGTCTGCTATTTTCCTAAGCCTGCGAACCTGTGCCTGATCCTTATTCAATAATTGAGCTTTACGCCCTTTACTGAGTTCTTGAAGATAGGCCTCTGCCGCCATGGTGTTCACCTGCTCTTCAGACAACATGGTGAACATCCGCTGCTCACGGTCAACGCCAAGAGCCCCACCTGAAGTCGTAGAAACAGACTGACACCCTGTAAGCGACAGGGACAGAATAAAAATACCGGAGAATGTTTTAAGCCATTTTTTCATTATTATACTTCTATCTATTCCCCAGCCACTCACTCAGTGCATCACAAGCCCTGACCAGCCTGGGGCAATACTCTTCCATAAAGTTGTCAGATATTCCGGTACCGATTGCTGAAAGCGCTCGGGCACCGTCAAAGTCCACATAAGCCATGCGAGTATATAACTGGTCAGGCTCCATGCCAAAATCCGAACCAGGAAGCATGGCGATACCTGCTTCATCCAGAATCCTCTCGCACAGAACTTCATCCGTTTCGATCCCCGACCTGGATAAACCTTCCCGCCAGTTCTGGAAACTTACAAAAAGATAAAACCCTCCTTCCGGGGCCTCCATTTCTAACTGACAATCCCGAAGTCGTGACACCATGTAGGTTGAGATTTCCTCCAGCACTTTTCTACTGGCGTCCAGGTAAGCATCAATCGCAGAGGAAGGCGTAAAAGCAGTGATCGCCGCGTATTGCGTCGGAGCACTGATAGACGTGAATGTTTCACTGGCGATCACGGCCATGGCATCCTGCAACGGCCTGAGTTCATCTGGAAACACCATCAGACCCAGTCGCCAGCCACCAGCACCGCACCATTTACTCAAGCCACTGCTGATCACCGTACCCTCGGGATAAAATTCAGCCAGCGACTGAAACTGCCCTGAAAACGTGGTTTCAGCGTATATTTCATCCGCCACAATGATCAACTTATGTTTGCGTGCTACCTCAGCCAGTTTCTCAAAGCTGGCTGCATCATAACTGCACCCGGTGGGGTTGGAGGGATAATTCAGAATCAATAGTCTTGTTTTGGCCGGGTTCGACTGACAGTACTGATCCAACTGCTCTGGCTGAATCTGCCAGCGATTTTCTGCAGACACCTGCAAGTAACTGACTCTTCTCCCGAGAAGATGAGCCTGAGGAGCGTAGGAAACCCAGGAAGGGGCGGGTATCAACAAATCGGACTGACAGGCCATCTGCAAATTAAACAGCAATTCTTTCGAGCCAGGGCCAATCAAAACACTGTCTGAAGAGAACCCCAGACCGGTGCGTCTTTTGTAATAATCAGCCACTGTCGCCCGCAATGATTGAAGCCCCCTTACCGGCAAATAATCTTTTTCTCTGGCTGCAGCCTGAAGCGACTCCACAACAACTTCCGGCACTGGAAAGGGTGATTGGCCTAAACCGAGTTTGATAACGGGCTTTCCCTGGGCTATCAGCTGGTTACTGTCCTCATTGATTTTAAGTGTTGCAGAAGGCTTGAGAGAACGAACAGAAGGACTTAACTGATCTAACTCGAACATGACGTCACCTCTTTCCTTTGCTGATGTTCTCTGATTATTCACCGCCTGAGAAAGAAGGTAAATGGTTAAAGCAACATAACTGCAGAACTCATATCCAGGGTGGTCTCTATACCCATTGGATTTTAAGTTGCTACTAGGCGGCAAGTGAGCGAGGCCCCAGGATCCTATAACTAGTAGGTGACTGGGGTGAGCGAACGCTGACAACAACGTAGGAGCTTGAAAGGCGATGGGTATATACTGAAATAAAAACCTGATCAGGGAATGAGTCATGAGTATTCAGGGACCCGGAAACACACCCAAATCACCCTCCTCCAGTAACAGCAATAACGACCTCAAAGAAGATCAGAGCAAAGGCTTCTGGTCCTGGGGCAAGAGTATTACCAAATCTATTTATGACTGGGCCGACTACTCATCAGCTTCCGTCAGACAGGAGAATGCCAAAAAGCTACCCGATTATCACATCTCGCAACCCGCTATTGATGAGTTCTCCAGCCAGTTACCACCCAGCATGCAGCCTCTTGCCAAAAAGCTTGTCACGCTGAGTCAGTCAAGAGAGGTTTCTAAAGGTGACCCGAAGCTCTGTGATGAGTGGGACTTTATCGCTCAAAAACTGACCCGACCAGCAGAACTCTCACCCAAATCAACTCGGAATGAATCAAAGGGTTATGTGACCGACCAACATCGAAACAAACGCTTTTCATTAAGCGCTGTGTTACCTGACCGTTCATTCGTCGATACGGGTGACGTCAATCAGATACTGGATCGTTGCCTTAGGCAATATCAGCTCAAGGACCCGTCATTACTGAAATGCCAGATGACAGAACTGTGCACTCAGACCGCCTCTAACTCCCTGCATAGCCTGCTACACTCCCACCTTCAGGATCTACTGGGAGAAAAAGTGATTCCAGTACTCCCTGAAAACGCCAAAATCAGCACCATTTTTTTCTGTAAGGATCATTGTGTAGAAGCCCATATGCTGGTTCATGCCAAATCCTTCCAGCTGATGAATGTTTTAACCAGTGATCGAGCTGAAATAGAGTGCACAACTTCGATGAAAGCCAAGGTAGAGATCCCAATCAATGCCCCTGGCTCAGGCTCTTTAAAGCATCTATCTTTAGGTCTTGGCCATGTCACAAAAGTAGAGGCTCAGGGATAGACGCCATCAGTTGAAGGATCTTTATTGAATGTCGAACAAAAACACTCAGCTCTCAACAGGGCTGTCTCAGTCTTTCTTGATCATTGCCTTTGCATTGCTGCTATCAGGATGTTCACTGCTCAATCAGAAGAAAGATCTTTCCCAGAACGAATACCAGCTGGATGCCAATCTAATCATCGACGAGCGCCCCCTGGAAGCTCAAAGCACGATGATGACGGCTGATCAAAGAGCCACTCTCTATTTTGAAGATACCGCAAAGAATAAGCTCTATAAGGTGTTTTACATCCTTAAACCCGGTGAGCAGGTGGGAACTGTTGAGATTTACACCAGCGTGCATACTGAAGTGACCTCACCATCCTTTCTGACCCATGAAGGGGAAGAGGCTTCAGCCATCTTCCCCCCACACCTTCCGGTCATTGAAGTAAAAGTCAGGGCAACACCGGTTAAGCCGATTCATCCCTGAGCTCTGTAGCCACTTGAACCATATTACTCAAAGCGGCTTCTACTTCAGGCCAATCCCGGGTCTTAAGGCCACAGTCAGGATTGACCCATAGCCGCTGTGCCGGGATTTTTTCAGCCGCCTTCTTCATCAGCTGTTTCATCCACTGTGACTCAGGGACGTTGGGGGAGTGGATATCATAAACCCCTGGCCCAATTTCATTGGGGTACTCAAACTGCTCGAAGGCATCCAGGAGATCCATGTCCGATCTGGACGTCTCAATAGTGATGACATCCGCATCCATGGCAGCGATGTATTCAATGATGTCATTAAACTCGCTGTAACACATGTGGGTGTGAATCTGGGTTTCATTCTGAACACCACTGGCAGCAATCCTGAAGCTTTTCACAGCCCACTCCAGATAGGCAGGCCAGTTTTCCTTACGTAAAGGCAAACCTTCACGAATGGCAGGCTCATCAATCTGAATAATACCAATATCGGCTTTTTCCAGATCCACCACTTCGTCTCTTAGTGCCAGAGCCAACTGAAGACAGGAAACACTACGATCCACATCTTCCCGGGGGAAAGACCAGCATAAAATCGTCACCGGCCCGGTCAGCATGCCCTTCATCCACTTGCTGGTTTGATCCTGAGCATAACGACTCCAGTTCACCGTCATGGGCTCAGGTCTGGAAACATCGCCAATAATGATGGGAGGTTTCACACATCGGCTGCCGTAGCTCTGAACCCAACCATTACTGGTAAAAGCAAATCCATTCAGCTGCTCACCAAAATACTCAACCATATCATTGCGTTCGGCTTCGCCGTGGACGAGAACGTCCAGTCCCAGCGCTTCCTGTCGCCCTACGGTATCTCGAATCTCTCTCTGCATGGCTTCGACGTAGGCAGCCTCACTCAGCTCGCCTTTCTTGAACAAACGACGCTGCTTTCTGATATCAACCGTCTGAGGAAAAGAGCCAATCGTGGTAGTAGGAAACAGCGGTAATTTAAGCCTGGACGCCTGAACAATAGCTCTTTCATTATAAGGCAGGTGACGCTGGTCATCTCCCATGGAAATACCAGCTACCCTTTTCTGAACAGACGGATTATGAATCCTGGATGACTGACTGCGGGTTTCAACCGCTCGATCAGACGCTGCCAGAGCGGCCTGAACCTTAGAGCTCTGATCTCCTGACAGCACTTTGGAAATTGTTGACACTTCATGACACTTTTGAACGGCAAAGGCAAACCAGGACTTCAATTCTTCATCTATACCGGTTTCGCTTTCAAGATCAACGGGACTGTGCAGAAGTGAACAGCTGGGAGCCACCCAGAGACGACTTCCCAGACGCTCACGGGCTCCTTCAAGTTGACTGACAATGGAGCGAACATCTGCTCTCCAGATATTTCTACCATTCACGACACCGGCTGACAGCACCTTATACGACGGCAGCCGGTCCAGAACACCGGTCAGCTGATCAGCATCACGCACCAGATCTATATGCAGTCCTTCTACTGGTAAGTTGACAACAGTGGTCGTCGTACCATTCAAGCCACCAAAATATGTAGCCAGCAGAATTTTAAGGTTTTTACCCTGCAGTTTGTTATATGTAGACTCAAATGCCTGTTTCCATTCTGCAGGTAGATCCAGCACCAGAATAGGCTCGTCAATCTGAACCCATTCAACGCCCAGAGTGGCCAACTGGTTCAGCAGCTGTCCATAGACCTCTATGACATCATCCAGCAATTCCAGACGATCGAACGCCTCACCCTTCACTTTCCCAAGCCATAACCAGGTCAATGGACCAATCAGAGTCGGCTTTACCTTGAATCCGGCATCAAGTGCTTCCCGGGTTTCTCGAATAACTTCAGCGGATGACAGCTTAAAGCTCTGGTTTTTATGCAGCTCTGGAACAATATAGTGATAGTTGGTATCGAACCATTTGGTCATTTCACAAGCTGCAGCGGGGGCACCACTGGGCGCTCTACCCCGAGCCATACGAAAAAGTGTATCAATGTCTTCACAGTCTGAGTCAGAACCAAATCGGGCTGGCACAGCGCCCAGCATGAGAGTGTGATTCAGCATCTGGTCATACCAGGCGAAATCACCCACTGGTATCAGATCCAGCCCAGCCTCTTTTTGCAGAGTCCAGTGTTGCAGCCTCAGACGCTTACCTTCATCCAGCAGCGCCTCTTTATCCAGCTCACCTTTCCAGTAGGCTTCCTGCGCTTTTTTAAGTTCGCGATTTGCACCAATACGTGGAAAGCCACCACTGTGTGAGATTGCCATAACCTGATTCCCCAGAGCGTCCACTCTTGTTTATTGAGAGAAAATTGTTCATTGCCCATGGCGACGAACAATTATTCTGTCGCTCATGAGTTAATACTGACTGTGAAAGGCCTGCCGTATCTGCGAAAGAAGCTTTCTCGCTCTCGGCTGCTGATGGGTTATCAGTGTGGTTCACGAAACAAGTTGAATCAAACTCATTTTACTAATGATAAAGGTGAGTAAAATTGATAGTCTTTTAGAAAAATAACCTTCTACATGAAAATTTCTGACCATGACGACCAACATAGGATTAGAACTGAGGCATCTGAAAACACTGCATGCCTTGAAGCAGACAGGTAGCCTGGTCGAGGCGGCCAGAAGCCTCCACCTGACTCAGTCCGCTTTATCTCATCAAATCAAGGAGCTGGAAGCCCGGATCGGCATGGAGTTGTTTATTCGTAAAACCCGGCCACCTCGATTTACTTCAGCAGGGCTGCGCGTACTGCAGTTGGCTGACGATGTGCTCTCCCAGGTCAGGAATGCTGAGCAGGACCTCTTCAGACTCGCAGGAGGGGAGTCTGGACGCCTCAACATTGCCATTGAATGCCACAGTTGCTACCAGTGGCTAATGCCGACCATTGATGCTTACCGCCAGCAGTGGCCAGAAGTAGAAATGGACTTTGCCACAGGCTTCAACTTTGCCCCCTTGCCGGCCTTATCCAGAGGAGAGCTGGATCTGGTGGTAACCTCTGACCCTATGGATATTCCTGGTCTGACGTACATCCCGCTGTTCCGCTATGAAATGCTATTGGCACTTTCCAGACGACACCCTTTGCTGGATAAGGAATACATTGAGCCTGGCGATCTCGAAGAAGAAACGCTGATCATCTATCCGATCGATCATGACCGACTCGATATCTTCAATCGATTCCTGGACCCAGAGAGCATAGAACCCCGACAGGTCAGAAAGGTTGAGTTAACTTTGATGATGTTGCAGCTGGTTGCCAGCCAGCGTGGCGTCTGTGCATTACCTAACTGGGCTTTGGCGGAATACCTTGAAAAAGATCATGTTGCGGCAAGAAAACTGAGCGACGAAGGCCTCTGGTCAACACTCTACGCAGCCATCCGGGTTGAACAGAAAAAACAGCCCTATATTGCTGACTTTTTGAAAACGGCTACAGAAACCTGTTTCCAATCATTACCAGGCATTCTTCCAGCGATACCGGAATGAAAAATCAGGAGAGAAAAACAGAAGGCTACTTTCACAAAAATAGCCTTCCTGTCTGTTAACGTCGTTGCTTACGAGGCCAGACCAAACTGAAACGGGCACCACCCAGAGGACTGTGACTGACCATTGCCCGACCGTTGTGCCAGTACATGATTCGTCTCACGATTGAAAGGCCCAGACCATAACCACCGGATTTTCGGGTACGACTATCGTCCAATCTTGAGAAAGCCGAGAACACCCGGTCCCACTGATCCTCTGGAATACCGGGCCCATCATCATCCACATCAACACGACACGTGTCCTGTGTAGCAGAAAACCGGACTTCCAGCTTACTGTCTGCGTAACGACAGGCATTACCCACCAGATTCTGGATAGCCCGATGCATGTAGCGGCGATCAATGTCAGCAAAACGACGTGGGTCCAGAATATTGCAGGGAACATGCTCAATCGCTACACGATCCTGCAGGCGTTTGTGCTCACCCATCACCTGACCTATCACCTTGTCGACATCGTGTCGCTTGAAACGAATTTCTGGCGCACCCTGTTCTAGATTGGCATAGGTCAGGATCTCATCAACCAGATTGTCCAGCTCCTGAATATCCTTATCCATGCCTTCCAGCTGATGATCCCGCTCTTCCCGGGTTTGAGCATCAGCCACCAGGTCCAGACCGAATCTGAGCCGGGCTACAGGCGTTCTCAACTCATGAGAGACGCCCCTGATCATCTCCTTCTGAAGACTTAAAAGCCTCTGTATATGACCCGCCATAGCGTTAAAAGCCTGGGCCAGACGACCAATAGAGTCTGCTTCATGCAAAGAAACCCGAACATCAAAGTCACCCCGACTGAAACGCGTTGCCGCTCTTTCAAGCTTGCGCAGACGTTTCTCCATCCCTCGAACCAATATGTAGATAGCCAGACTCAGGGATGTCAGAACAAACAAACCTATGGTGAGCATGAGCTTGAAAGGATAAGGGTTCAGCAGTCCTAGCGGACCCATTCTGATGAGTCGGGAGTCATCAGGCAGACTGGTATAAATGGATACCGTTTGCGCTTCATCATCCAGCAACATCATCATGCTGCCTTTACGAAGCTGATCCTGCTGAACAGGCAACAATCGGGTTTGAGAGGGTTCTACCAGATGCACAGGATAACTGAAGGTATTCTTAGATAGCTCTTCCAACCTCTGCGCTCTCTCGGTAACAGGAAAACGCATTAACCTGGCTTTTAACAGACTCAGAGTACCACTGGCTGTCTGCTCTGATATTGACGACACAACGCCTTCCAGAATGGTGTCACCCGCAAGAGGCGTCATGACCAGAGCTTTGCTCTGATCCAGCATGCGAACCTTGATACCGTTGGATTTGAGAGCCTTGAACTGATCCTGATTCAGACCGGAATCTTTCTGGCTCACTTGCTCAAAAGGAATCGCGAGACGCTGGCCCCAGTCTTCAAGCCATGATTGTCGTTCAGCTTCAGGTAGCTCTTCCACCGTCTCAGCAATCAGACGAAACGTCCCCCTGACCATATCTTCACGATAGTCAGCCTGTCTCAGCCCATTGATCAACGTAACGGAAATGCCAGAGAGAACAGCGACGAGCACCAGTGTAAACAGGAGCCCGCCGTATATGCGTAAGAAAATACTACTCACGGGTTTCTCTACTTAATTCAGCCCAAGGCTGTTATTCACTTTTAACGAAGAGGTAACCTTTACTGCGAACTGTCTTGATCAGACGAGGATGCATAGGATCATCGCCAATCTTGGGTCGAATACGAGACACCCGGACATCAATGGAGCGATCCTGCCCGTCATACTCAATACCGCGAAGCTGGGAGAAGATTTCCTCTCTGCTCAGAACCCGACCTGCATTGGAGCAAAGCAACCATAGCAAATCAAACTCAGCGCTGGTCAGCTCAACACTGATATCGTTCAGCCAGGCTTCCCGCATGGAGTTATCCACAACCAGTGGACCAAAGGTCAACCGACTGCTGCTCTCTTCTTCCTGCTCTTCCAGGGGTCCCTGATTTCTACGCAGCAAAGCCCTGATCCTGGCCAGCAGTACTCTTGGGCGAACAGGTTTGGCAACATAGTCGTCCGCTCCCATTTCCAATCCCAGCACTTCATCCAGGTCATCTGCCCTGGCCGTCAGCATCAGAATTTGTCCGCCGTACTGCCCTCTAACCCGGCGACAGATGGAAACCCCATCTTCACCTGGCAGCATCAGATCCAGCACCACCAGATCGGGACGCTCTTCAAGAATACGATCAACCGCTTTACCACCATCACCTTCTATAGAGACTGAGAGTCCATTGTTCTCAAGATAGTCCCGGGTGAGTGTGGCCAATCGCTCATCGTCCTCAACAATCAGGATGCGACCTGTTTCTGAATTCTCCACAGCCAAACTTCCAACGATTATAAAAATGAAGACTACAAGCCTAACGGGAATAGTCAGGCCTGGAGGCTGACCAAGGATAGCGCTCAAGCATAAAGTTCAGTAGAACGTGGCAGATTTTTCACTGGTTTGGTGCGAATAGTTTCTCTATTCAATCCGATTCAGTGGAAAGCCTGACTACTCTTTCCTGGCTTTAGGCCAAACTGTTTGTCCTTGCTCAGTCTCCCAAGTATCGGATACTACTACAGCATTGCGTTAGAGTCCCTATATGACCTGGAAATTCCCCAAAACGTCATTTGCCTGCCCTAAAATCAGTCATTTGTAAAACACTATATGTTGTGTTTTACATCATTTCGGTGCGTCTTTCCGAAGACCATACTGTTTCTTATTGATTTATACTTATTTATGCCTTTTTATTATATATAGACTCTGGCCTGCGTCGGCAGATCTGTTCAATACTGAAAGCCGTGTCAGTAAAAGCAGTCAGGCCGTTTGCAAGCACTAACACTTTGAAAAACTCACAAGTTATACACAATTTTTCCACTGAACTGCCAACTTGAATTTCTGCCAATAGCGCATTATCTTGTGTATATATAAGGTCGTCACACAACATATTGTGGCGAACCTAAAGACAGCATCTATGAAATCGCTAACGAAAGGGATTTGTGGCATCAGCAGTGCAGTTTCAGGGAAGAAGAGCTGACAGGTCACTCAGGACGGCATCAAGTTCCTGAAAACACCTCTTCGAGACAGTATTACTGTGGGATCAGTTACCTGCGGATTTCTCTCGGCTTTACCCTCTGCGGCACAACTCCTGCACCCAAGACAGGGGCTGGCATTTAGTAGTGGCCGAAACATAAAAACACAACATCTTGAGTTTTAGTACTTTTTTACTGGTAAGGGCTTTTAATGAATAAAGACATCCTGGTCACCAAGCGCGACGGAGACAAGGAGCAGCTGGATCTGGAAAAGATCCACAAGGTAATCACCTGGGCTGCTGAAGGACTTAATAACGTTTCCGTCTCCGAAGTTGAACTCAAATCTCACATTCAGTTCTACGATGGTATAAAGACCACGGATATCCACGAAACACTGATCAAGTCAGCGGCTGACCTGATCTCCGAGCAGGCTCCGGATTACCAGTATCTGGCAGCCCGTCTGGCTATCTTCCACCTGCGCAAAAAGGCCTATGGCCAGTTTGAGCCCCCCAGGCTCTATAACCATGTCGTTAAGCTGGCAGAAATGAAGAAATATGACGCTCATCTTCTTCATGACTTCAGCGAAGCTGAATTCGATACCATGAATGGCTTTATCGATCATCAACGGGACATGGACTTTAGCTACGCTGCCGTTAAGCAGCTGGAAGGTAAGTATCTGGTTCAGAACCGGGTCACTGGCGAATACTATGAAAGCCCCCAGATGCTTTATATGCTGATTGGTGCCTGCCTGTTTGCCAGCTACCCGAAAGAGACCCGCCTGGATTACATCGAGCGTTTCTATAATGCGGTTTCTACCTTCAAGCTGTCTCTGCCAACCCCGATCATGGCCGGTGTTCGTACACCTACCCGTCAGTTCAGTTCCTGTGTACTGATTGAATGCGGTGACTCGCTGGATTCCATCAATGCGACATCCAGCGCCATTGTTAAATATGTTTCCCAGCGCGCAGGCATTGGTATTAATGCAGGCCGCATTCGTGCCATTGGCAGCCCGATTCGTGACGGTGAAGCTTTCCATACTGGCTGTATTCCTTTCTACAAGCACTTCCAGACAGCCGTTAAGTCCTGCTCTCAGGGCGGTGTTCGTGGAGGTGCTGCAACCCTGTTCTACCCAATCTGGCACTACGAAGTTGAAAACCTGCTGGTTCTGAAGAACAACCGGGGTGTTGAAGAAAACCGTGTTCGTCACCTCGACTACGGTGTTCAGTTCAACCGACTGATGTATCAACGCCTGATTACTGGCGGCAATATCTCCCTGTTCTCTCCTATCGATGTTCCAGGGCTGTACGATGCCTTCTTTGAAGATCAGGAAAAGTTTGAAGAGCTGTATGCCCGGTACGAACAGGATCCAAGCATCCGCAAGAAAACTCTGAAAGCAGTAGAACTGTTCTCTTTGTTCGCTTCCGAGCGTGCCAGTACCGGTCGTATTTATCTGCAGAATGTTGACCACTGCAACACTCACAGTCCATTTGATCCAAAAGTAGCGCCGGTTCGCCAGAGCAACCTATGTCTGGAGATTGCACTGCCCACTAAACCTCTCAAGCATGTTCTTGATGAGGAAGGTGAAATCGCACTGTGTACACTGGCTGCCTTTAACCTGGGCAAACTGGACAGTCTGGATGAGCTGGAAGAGATGAGTAACCTGCTGGTTCGTGCTCTGGACAGCCTGCTGGACTACCAGGATTACCCACTGCCTGCCGCCTACAATGCCACCATGGCCCGTCGTCCTCTGGGTATCGGAGTTATTAACTTTGCCAACTACCTGGCAAAACATGGTGTACGTTACTCTGACGGCTCTGCCAATGGCCTGACTCACAAAACGTTTGAAGCCATTCAGTATCATCTATTGAAAGCTTCCAACCTGCTGGCCAAGGAAAAAGGCACCTGCACCAAGTTCCACGAGACCACTTACTCTCAAGGCATCCTGCCTGTAGACACCTACAAAAAGGATCTGGACGGAGTCTGCACTGAAGAACTTCACCAGGACTGGGAAGCTCTGCGCAGCGAGATCAAAGAACACGGCCTGCGTAACTCAACACTGACTGCGCTGATGCCTTCCGAAACGTCTTCTCAGATCAGTAACGCGACCAACGGCATTGAGCCCCCTCGTGGCTTCGTGAGTGTCAAGGCGAGCAAAGACGGTATTCTGAAGCAGGTAGTTCCGGACTTCGAAGAGCTGCGTAATAACTATGAACTGCTGTGGGATATCACCAGCAACGACGGTTATATCCAGCTGGTTGCCATCATGCAGAAGTTTGTTGATCAGACTATTTCAGCCAACACCAACTACGATCCAGCCCGCTTCGAAGGTGGCAAGGTACCGATGAAGCTACTCCTGAAGGATCTTCTGACCGCTTACAAGCTGGGCGTAAAGACCCTTTACTATCACAACACCCGTGATGGAGCGTCTGACAGCCAGGAAGAGGCTGATGACGGCTGTGCAGGCGGTGCTTGCAAAATTTGACGGAAGTCGGAACCGGGACATCGTAATGATGTCCCATTTAAACCAGAGTAAACAGCAACTGGACGAGGCCAGCCCCTCCTGGCCCTGAAGCAGAGAAAACATGAGCTACTCGACTTTCAACCAAGAAAAGTTCAACGCCACTCAAGAACCGATGTTTTTCGGACGCAGCGTTAACGTCTCCCGTTACGACGTCCAGAAACACCCCATCTTTGAAAAGCTGATCGAAAAGCAGCTTTCATTCTTCTGGCGACCTGAAGAGGTGGATCTGTCCACCGACCGCAGTGATTTTGCTCATTTGCCAGAGCATGAAAAGCATATTTTCCTGAGTAACCTCAAATATCAGACCCTGCTGGACTCTATTCAGGGCCGTTCACCTAACGTTGCCTTGCTGCCTATCGTTTCCCTCCCCGAGTTGGAAACCTGGATTGAGACCTGGGCTTTCAGTGAGACCATTCATTCTCGCTCCTATACGCATATTATTCGCAACATCATCACTGAACCTTCCGTGGTTTTTGATGACATTGTGAACAACGAAGCCATCGTTAACCGGGCAGCAGACATTACCCGTTATTACGATGACCTGATTCTGGGCATCAACCAATACAATATGCTGGGCGAAGGTACCCATCAGATCAAAGGTAAAAACGTTCATGTTTCTATCAAGGATCTGAAGCGTAAGCTTTACCTGACTTTGGTATCCGTCAACGTTTTGGAAGCCATTCGTTTCTATGTCAGCTTTGCCTGCAGCTTCGCCTTTGCCGAGCGCTCCACTATGGAAGGCAACGCCAAGATCATCAAACTGATTGCCCGTGATGAAGCCCTGCATCTGACTGGTACCCAGCACATGCTGCAGATTATGGCCGAGGGCAAAGACGATCCGGAAATGGCTGAGATTGCAGAAGAACTCAAGGCAGAGGCCAGAGAAATCTTTATTGCGGCGGCTGAGCAGGAAAAGGAGTGGGCCGAGTACCTGTTCCAGGATGGCTCAATGATTGGCCTGAACAAGGACATTCTCAGTCAGTACGTGGAATACATTACCAACCAGAGAATGGTCGCTCTGGGCTTCGAAACGGCTTTCCCAGCCCGCCAGAACCCTTTGCCCTGGATGAACAGCTGGTTAAACAGTGACCATGTACAGGTGGCTCCCCAGGAAGTAGAAGTCAGCTCTTATCTGGTTGGACAGATTGATAATGAAGTTCAGACCGACGACTTCAGCAACTTCTCACTGTAAGGCATAGATGCCCATAGCGGCAGAAAAATAGTTTGTGTCATCGAATCATGAAAAGCAGTACGCAAACTATTTTTCACACATCAGGTGGTCAGAACTCTGGCCACCGGTTAACCAGGAGATCCTCATGGCCAACATCGTCAAGATACTGGACGGCTTCAGCTTTATTCCCCGAAGTGAACTCAACCTGCTGGAAGCTCTTGAGTCTCACAAGGTGGATATTGAGTACCAGTGCCGTGAGGGATTCTGTGGCAGCTGCCAGGTTCAATTGGTGGCCGGAGAGGTCGAATACTTTGCAGAGCCCATTGCTTTTGTTCCCGAAGGAAAAATCCTGCCCTGCTGCTGTCATGCCAAAAGCGATCTCACCATTGAAATCCCCGGTGGCTGTCATATCAAAAAAGAGCACTGAACCGGTCAACCAGAGCGCTCTTATTATTCAATAAACCGCTTAAACTTTAGTCTTATATAACTAATAACAATAAAAGCCTCTGCACCTTATCAACAATCAACCTGCCCTCCCCTTGAACTAAGACGCTCTTCCCCTGTCCAACTGTTTATACCTGGCAAAGGCCAAATACAGCAGAAAAAGTATTTTCACGGAAATGCACTCAAGGAGGAGTCGTTACCATGACAGGGAAATTCGCATCATTATACAAGCGTTTTATGCTGCCTATCTTGGTAGCAGGCACGCTGTCAGCCTCTGGCTTGAACCAGTGTGTATTCGCAATGGGCGATATTCTCGAAGGTTATCAGGCAGATATTCTGGCTCGCGGGCTTCTAAAAGCAGACGATCCCTCATCAGTTCTCAATCTCAAACTTCCTCGCTCAGTAAAAAGCATCCCTTACTTTGGACCTTTTGATCCTGAAAATGAAAAGCTGGATCTCAGCAAGATTCCGCAATCCGATCCGATTCGACAGTACATCAACTCCCCGGCTGAGAGAGAAACAGTCGAGCACTGGTATCGCGATAATGTCCAGTTTATGGAAGAAGAAGTGGCCAGAATGGCTGCACAAGTTACATTTAACCGGCAGCTGGAAGCACTCTATCCGTATGCATTTGCCAGCTATTTGTCCTATCGCTACAAAGCTCACAGTGACACTGCAGGCATGAAGGAGGCTCTGGAGAACCGCCTTACCCGAATTCAGTATCGAAATGCCGTCAAAACCGATGTCCCAGAAAAATGGCTGACACAAGGATTATTTGAGACAAAAAATGATGCCAACCGAATCTATGACCGCAAAGATTCCGGCCTGAAAGCCAGGGTCTTCTTTCATACTTCAGAAAAGAAAGTCCTGATTGCTTTCACAGGTACAGAGTTTGATAGCCCTAATTCCGTGGCTAACGCTGTCTGGACACAGGGTGGCTACGGGTATGGATATCTGGCTCAGATCACATCCTACTTATCCAGTTTCATCACTGGCAGAGGCTACTCTCCACTCGAGGTTCCCATGTTGAGAAAAGCTCTGGAAATAACTGTCGATCTGTATGCGCGCTACCCTGACCATGAGTTTGAACTGACCGGTACGTCACTGGGTGGTGCTATTGCTCAATATGTCTCGTTCCTAACCCGATTCAAGGCGACTGTATTTAACAGCCTTGCCCTGAATTCTGCCATTTA
The DNA here is from genome assembly GCF_051008435.1 of Endozoicomonas sp. Taxonomy (GTDB): domain Bacteria; phylum Pseudomonadota; class Gammaproteobacteria; order Pseudomonadales; family Endozoicomonadaceae; genus Endozoicomonas_A. Next base: position 20,274 of record NZ_JBPCXO010000444.1, read on the forward strand.
CTGGCAAATTCAGAATGAAGAGCCAGACCTGAAGCCCGAAGAACTGATCACTCATGCCTATCTTGACGGAGAACTCCTGAACGATACCATCGAGGGATACTTCATCCAGGGTCCAGCTCACTCTATCTATGCCCAGGGCAGCATGCCTGTTGAAGGGCTGGAAATACCGGTTCCATCCTCAGAAAAGTCGCTGCACGGAATGGGGCAATTCTGGTCCCGACACTCTGCCAATGGGCTGCTTAAGGCTATCGAAGCTCATATCCAGCTTGACCTTCCGCCACTGAAGCCAAAGAAACAGAACAGCTGAGCTATATTTCTCCCAGCCGTTCTGTATCCCTGAATTTACCTCGACACAAAAACGGCTGTAGAGACTGTGAGCAGAGTTGCTTCAACAATGGACCATGATCAGAATGATTAAGAACCTTCTATTAAGCCTCTGTGCAACGTTCTCACTGATCGCCTGGGGCGAGGTTCATCTCCAAAAGTCATTCACTTTGATCGGCACTAACAAATATCCGGATAACTTCACTCACTTTGCTTACGCCAATCCCAATGCGCCAAAAGGTGGCATTCTCAGGCTGGCAAGGACAGGTTCGTTTGATACCCTGAACCCATTCAACAGCAAAGGGACCGCTCCTGATTATCTTTACTACACCTATGGTTCCTTAATGACCCGGTCAGCCGACGAGCCACACACTCTTTATCCCTTTCTGGCTGAAGCTATAGAATACCCGGAAAACTACAGCTGGGTTGCCTTCCATATCAATCCAGCAGCCAGATTCAGTGACAACCACCCAGTCACCTCAAAAGATGTTGTCTTCACCTTTGAATTACTCAAAAAAGAAGGCTCTCCCTTTCTGAAAAACCTATACAAAGACGTAGCACGGGTTGAGAAAACCTCACCTAACCGAGTCGTTTTTTACCTGGATAAACCCAGCAAAAAACAGGCGGCTCTGCTGGGATATATTCGAGTACTTCCTCATCATTACTGGCACACCAGAAACTTTCAGGATCGGCATCTGGACAGCCCGGTGACCAGCGGCCCCCTGATCGTTAAAAGTGTAAAAATGGGACAAAGCGTCCATTTTGAGCGAATCAAAAATTACTGGGCTGTCAACCTTCCCAGTCAAAAAGGGAGGTATAACTTCGACGAGATCAGAGTGGACTATTATCGAGATCGTCAGGCTGTGATCGAAGGCTTCAGGGCTGGGCTTTACGATGTTTATCAGGAAACGGATAGCAATAGATGGCATCAGGCATTCGGTTTTCCAGCAGTTAAAGAAGGTCGAGTCCTTAAGAAAGATATTGAGTTGCTCTATCCATCCGGCATGAGTGCTCTGGCTTTTAATCTTCGCCGGGAGAAATTCAGAAACCCGGCACTTCGCCAGGCGTTAATCACCGCCTTCGATTTTGAATGGATAAACAGAAAACTGTTGAATTCTGACTACCAGCGTACGATGAGCTTTTTCTCCAACACGCCCCTTTCAGCCACAGGCCTACCCACTGAAGAAGAACTCAAACTGCTCAAGCCCTTTCAGGACCAGTTACCCAGAGAACTATTCCAGCAAACCATCACACTTCCCGGTTCAGCTGGTAGTGGTAAAGACAGGAAGAATGTCAGAGAAGCGCTGGCTCTGTTCAAAAAAGCAGGATACCGGCTGGACAATGGCCGCATGAAAGAACACAGCTCTGGTAAGCCCCTGACCTTGAACCTCATAACCGATGACCCCAAACAGGAACGTTTATTACTGTCTTACCGAAAAAGTCTTGCTGACTTGGGCATAGAACTGAATATACAAACTCTGGAAAAGACGTTGTTTCGAAAAAAAGTCAGAGCGTTCGACTTCGAACTGGTGGACTGGTATTTCTGGCAATCCACTTATCCGGGGACTGAGCTTTATCATATGTGGAGCAGTAAGGTCGCTATGGAGAAACAAAGTGGCAACATTACGGGGATCAGCAATCCTGTCGTTGACTATTTACTGGCAGAAACGTCAAAGGCAGACAGCTATGAAACTCTGATACCGATTGTCAGAGCTCTGGATCGAGTCCTGATGTGGGGGCACTATGTGATTCCCAAGTGGCATACACAAACGACTCATCTGGCATACTGGCATCATATCGATCACCCATCACAAGACCATCTTTACTGGCTCGACCTGAATAACTGGTGGTACAAATCAGACAAAAGCCCATGATTTCCAAAATTCACTTAAAGACCTCTTCATGACTTTCTGCATGAACTTTCAATCACTGATGTACAGGCTACAGACTTGGAAACCCACTGCTATATTTCCACCGTTGTAACAATAAAAAGTGATGTCACAAAATGAAAACCCTCTCTCTCTGGCTTTTAAGTCTTTGCCTTATTTCGGTTTCAGCTTTGAGTCAGGAGCGTCAGCAGCTTTTTCAGTACTCCACTATAAACAGTCTTCTGGAGGGTAATTATGACGGTCACTTTCCTCTTCAGAAACTGGCTAGAAAGGGGAATTTTGGGCTGGGTACCTTCGACCGGCTGAATGGCGAACTGATAGCCGTTGACGGGCTGTTTTATCAAATTGATGCCGACGGCAAGGCCCATCTGGCAACACCGGACATGAAAACCCCTTTCGCCATGGTTAACCATTTCACCAGCGAACTGAGTCAACCCCTGAAAGAGAGTCTTGAATTGGAGGCATTGAGCCAGTATCTGGACACTCTAATCACCCGGAAGAATCATATCCAGGCCATACGAATTGATGGCACCTTCAGAAAAATCACGGTTCGGAGCATTCCTGCCCAGAACAAACCCTACCGAAAGCTCGCTGAAGTCAATGCCAAAGACCAAACCTACTTCCATTATAAAAACCTACAGGGCACCCTGGTGGGCTATCGATTCCCGGATTACATGGGCAACCTCAACATCCCCGGTTATCACTTCCACTTTATTGATGCCAACCGCAAATTTGGAGGCCACGTACTGTCGGTTCTGACAGGGAAAGGCAAAGTCGAAATCGATAACCTGCCCCAGTTCAAAATGCTACTCCCAGATGACGAAACCTTTGCTAAACAGGCGCTGAATTTCAACAATCAGGAAATGTTAAAGAAAGCAGAAACCAGCCAGAAGAAACCATAAACAGCCATGAGCGAAGAAAAATATTTTTCGCGGTAAACAACGCAAAATAATGGAGCCACTTCGGACCAAACAACCAATCAGTACCAACAAGCGCTTGATTTGGGGTTTTGCATCGGTAGAATACCCGGCAATTTGCCTTAGGAGACTTGCCACCAGGCACAGGCTTCTTTAACTTAGGTTTAATGACCCTATTTATTCATACAGCTTTGATCTGCTGAGCCACGAGGCTACTCAGAGCTGTTACCGGACACCTGCGAATGACCTCTGAAACTGGCTGTTTTGATACATACACACGCCTGATCAGGGTGCCAACTGGCATCAGCAGTGGTCCGTTTTTCGAAAAAAGCCCCTTGATCAGGGGCTTTTTTTTGGCTTGTGCTTTTATTTCGCACCAGCGGCTCATCTTCCACTATTACTCAGGAACAGGTAACTCTTGATGGAAAACCAGCTCTATCTGAGGGACATTATTTCCATAGCAGACCTGAATCGCTCAGACCTTGAACTGATTCTGAACACTGCCGCCCAGCTTAAAACAACGCCACGTCCTGACCTGCTGAAGGGCAAAGTGATTGCCAGCTGTTTCTTTGAAGCCTCTACCCGAACCCGTCTCTCTTTTGAAACGGCTGTTCAAAGGCTGGGGGGAACTCTGATTGGTTTCTCTGACAGCAGCAACACTTCGGCCAAAAAAGGGGAAACACTGGCAGACTCGGTCAAAATCATCAGCTCTTACACCGATGCTTTCGTCATGCGCCACCCACAAGAAGGCGCTGCACGTCTGGCCACTGAGTTCTCCAATGTTCCCATCATCAATGGTGGTGACGGTGCCAACCAGCACCCAACGCAGACTTTGCTGGATCTGTTCAGTATCAAAGAATGCCAGGGGACTCTGGACGACCTGACCATCACCTTTGTCGGCGACCTGAAATACGGAAGAACCGTTCACTCGTTGGTTCAGGCTATGTCACTGTTCGGAGCAAAATTTAACTTTATTGCGCCAGAGGCTCTCTCCATGCCCGACTATTTGCTGGAAGAGCTGGATGAAAAAGGCGTTAAATACCGCAAGGTTGAGAGCATAGAAGAAGTAGTACCTGAGTCAGACATCATTTACATGACCCGCGTTCAAAAAGAACGTTTTGACGAAACCGAGTACAAACACATGGCATCCAAATACATTCTTGGCGTTGAAAGCCTGAAGGAAGCCAGAGAAAACCTCAAAATTCTTCACCCTTTGCCTCGGGTCGACGAGATCGAGGTAGCGGTAGACAACACCCCCCACGCCTACTATTTCCAGCAGGCTGAAAATGGGGTCTATGCTCGTCAGGCCCTACTGGCTCTGGTTTTGAACGAAAGTATCTGAGGGAGACACCGCAATGACTAACAAGCTTCAGGTTGAGGCCATTCGCAAAGGCACCGTCATTGACCATATCCCTGCAGGTCAAGGCGTTAAAATTCTGGACCGTCTGCACCTGCTGGACTCCGATGTCAGCATTACGGTGGGCTTTAACTTGCCCAGTAAAGCTCAGGGTCGAAAGGATATTATCAAGGTCACGGACCTCAAGTTCACCGAACAGGAAGCCAACCAGCTGGCTCTTTTTGCTCAGGGAGCCACTATTAATGTCATCGACGAATACAGTGTCGTCGACAAATTCAACATGACCGTGCCAGAAACACTGATAGGCGCTTTTCCCTGCCCCAATTCAAACTGCATAACGCACAATGAACCGGTAAGTAGCTATTTCTATCTGAGAGAAAAAGACGACGATATTAGACTGAAGTGTCATTACTGCGAGAAGTCATTCAGCAAGGATATTGTTTCCGAACTCTGACAATGCGAAGACTCTGGCCATCTCAACGAGCCAGAGTCTTAACTCATTGAGCTTTCACAAGAACGGCACCTTCATAGCCTATCATAGAGATTGAGCTGACCGGCTCGCCCAAGCTGCCATCAAAATACACTCTTCGAAAAAGACCCGGCAACTGAATAACCGGCGAATAACTCTGTTGAAACTCAGCATTATGTCCAAAGAAATCCGTTCTATAGAGAACCAGACCTTTAGTGTACTCTCTGGCCAGAATCATCTCTGCAGGCCCGCCTGACACTATTTCCTGACTGCTTCTTTGTAGATAGAAGAGGTTCGACGGTTCAATATCGAGTACCCCCCCTGAAAAATTGTTACTGATCAGTTGGGTCTGATTGGAATACCCGACGATGGCATAGTCCGTTACCTCGTTTTTTGCCATATAGGCGACAGGCTCACGGTTTGCTGGCAGAGTGCTGACTGGCATTCCAATATCCACAGAGAGCATGGCTTCAGGTAGGTATGCCATGTTTTTCGGGACACCTGCCTGATAGTAATTGGTTGAACGGGTATTCCTACTGCCATAACTGAATATACGGTTCCAGACGTGCAGATAGGTTTTACCTGGGACATTCAGCAGATAGTACTGAGCCAGAGAAGATTCGATATCTTTTTCCCAGTTTTCACGGGTATTGCCCAACCTGTGAACCCTGCCCCCTTCATTGATCATGGCCGCAAGAATGGACCAGCGATCCTGTTTGGCAAGGGCAAACGTATCCCAAGCCTTACTGAGCCCAAACCAGCCACTGAATCCCAGACTGGGACGGATCAGACCTTCCCTCAAAAAGATACTGAATGAAGGAATAAACGCACTGGCACCGTCAGTAGACCAGAGATTCACCATTGAGATATTCGCTCCGATAAAACTGCCAGAGTTAATCCTGATGGTTTCCAGTGTTTTGATAAAAGCCTGTTGATAAAGAGCCTGGGCTTGAGGAGAACTCACCCTATGGGGCATCTCTCTCAAGCGTCCCCCTGTGTGAGGAAAAAACTCGTTTTTCAACAGTCGAAAAAGATCATCGTTGTAAGCGCCATTAAGCTGCAGGCTGCCCCAGGTTCGCTTGTAATAGTCTCCCAGCAAATCGGCCAGCAATGGATTTTGAAGGTTTGGACGAATCCAGGAAGAACGTGAACTCCACATTTTCCCCAGGGGCACTACCCGGGACTCCCATTCAAAACGGGCACTGGCAAAAGCGTTGATTCGTTGGCCAAACTCACTTTCATCGACGTAACCATCACCATTCCGATCATTGGCCGGATCCCAGCCAGGAACTCTTCTGACAGAAACCTGCTGTCCTTTTGGATTAAATTTTTTGTAGTCTGAATGAATCGAGCTGACGGGAACGCTATATACCTCTGGCATCCAATCCTTAACCCGAACATTCGCCAGCCTGGGCGGTGTACCGGAACCATTCTTCCAAAGTAAGCGAACCAGATAGTATCGACCTTCGTTGATCAACATTCTCTTGCCGAAGTAAGGACCTCCACCGTATGTCTTGCCTGAACCATCGTGGGTGGCTGCTCTTTTCCAGTCAGCTGGCGGGGTCCACCTGATAACACCACTTCGACGCAGGTTATCGGTATCATCATTGATGACCATCTGACTCCAGCTGCTGACCAGTCCACCCGACATTGAGGATGGGTATTCGACCACCAGCTCTCCAGAGCCTGAGACCGAAGACAAATCCAGTTCCAGTTGATCAAATTTCTCGAATAAATAGACATAAAGCCCTCCCCCGGTCGCAGAGTGCTCCCAAACCGGTTTGTCATAGGGAGGCTTCTGATAAATCAAGAAGCCAGCATGATCAGGCTGAACGGTCCAGCCGACAATACTCGGTATCCTGCCAAAAGGGGTTTTGCTGCCATCCGCTGGATCTTCAATCAACAGGTCCGTATCTTCGGAAAAATGTAAAAAAAGTGATTCATAAGACTCACGGCGACTGTCTGTGCGCCCCCTGAGGTACATTTCCAGATCGGTAGGAGAAAATTCCAGTTTCTGGTTGTACATATACCCCAAAGAGTAAGGTCCGCTGCTATCCCCTTCTGAGGCCCCCAAAACCAGATCTGCCCTCTGCTGCTCCCAGAGTCTTACCGACTCGGCTGTGGGAAAGCGTTTCAGCCATTCACTCTGCTCAGGAGCCTCATGATTACCGGGTAGAATCCAGGCAACCCCCGCCGAAGGATAAAATCGACCTGCCATGACTTCCATGGTGAAAAGGCCTGTTACTACCACCAGCATCCATGCTTTTTGAAACACTGTTTGTACCTATTCTGATGAATCAATCCCGCCCCAAATGGGTGCCTGATTATCATTTGTTCGGCCACCAATGACGGCTCATAAGGAACCATCTCCCTGAGACCTATGTCTAATGGCTGGATTACTAGAGATTTAGTATTTTTAGAACTGTTTTTCATGAAAAAGAGGCCAATTGGCTACCATTACCGGATTTTCATGAGTGACAGAGCCCATAAGGCTTGAGAAGTGAGGTATCCCATGGAAGTAGCGCCAGCGCAGTGCATTATGAGCTTGATGACTCAGGGGTCTGAAAAGAGCCCCGAGACCGATACGCTGGCCGCCAAAAACCAGAAGTTTGCTGAAGAAGCGAGCTTTTTCTTTACCTTTTTCAAAAACCGTCCCCTCAGACCCATTCCTGATCAGCCATTGATGCTCATGCTGTACAAATCCAAACTTCGCAGAAAGAAAAGAAAGGTCAGTAAAAAGGACCAGCTGGACAATCTTTATATGCGCAAGAGAAAGGATAAAGAGCAGGAAAATAGCTCGGATAGCGATAGGGATGAGCAATCAATTTAGCAATCAACCGCCATATACCTTAGAATCCTCGTGATATGTCGCAGCCTTGTGAATCCGGTTTCCTGCGGCGCATTACTGCTGTACAGGAGCCTGACCGGGAATAGGCTGGTTCCTGAAGACCAATTTCTCTATCTGTTTGCCCGATTTTTTATGGAGGCTGACCGGGAATTGCACTCGAGCATAAAATTCAGTAGGACGAGCCAGATTTTCCGTTGGATTTGTGCGAATAGTTGACCTATTCAATCAAATTCAACGAAAAATCTGGCCGTTCTTTCTGGATTTTAGGCCGAGCTGTCTATTCTCGATCAGCCTCCCTGGGCGGAGAGACCAGTCAACAGCAGATTAAATCCCCGGCTTTGAGATCTTCTCAGAAAAAGCCAGCCCTGGAGCCTATCGGACTGATGACAATTTCATGCTCGAAAGCATAAGTCCAACAGGCTCCAAGCTGTAGACCGGGATACCCATACCGTAATGGAACGAGATTAAAGCATTGAGTGGTTTACTAGGCCTATTCAGAAAGAAAAAGGCGCCTTCATCGGCCCCTGACAAAACGTCCCCCAAACCACAGGGTGGAAAAACAAACACCAAAGCTCCCAAGAGCAAACCCAAAAGCTCCAAGCCACAAAATACAGCTCGCCGTAATCACCCCCGCAGTTCGCACCGCACTGCCACTAAAAAGCCAGAACCATCCTGGGATATCAGTGAGTTTCAGGTAGAGCCTGAACAGGGCAAAACCCGCTTTCATGACTTTGATCTGCCCGATCAACTGATGAGGGCTATTCAGGAGTCAGGATTCAAATACTGTACTCCGATCCAGGCTGAAGTGCTGGGTAGCACCCTGGCGGGCCGTGATGCGATTGGTAAAGCACAAACCGGTACCGGTAAAACCGCTGCCTTTTTGCTCAGCACGATCAAACAGCTGATTGATATACCTGCACCGGATCAACGCTATCTTGGTGAGCCTCGTGCTGTCATCATCGCACCAACCCGTGAGCTGGCATTACAAATTGGTCAGGATGCTGAAGACCTGACCAAATATCTGCCGTTGAATGTGCTGACCGTCGTTGGCGGTATGGATTACGACAAGCAGCGCAGCCGAATGAGCAGCGGCTTCATTGATATCCTGGTGGCCACCCCTGGCAGACTTCTGGATTATTGCGAACGTAAAGACCTGCATCTGGATCTGATAGAAACACTGGTCATTGATGAAGCAGACCGAATGCTCGATATGGGCTTTATCCCACAGGTTCGCCGCATTATTCGTATGACTCCTCGCCCAGGCGACCGTCAAACCCTGCTGTTCTCAGCGACCTTCACCGATGCCGTATTAAGGCTGGGTGAGCAGTGGACCTGGAAACCTGTCAAGGTCGAAATTGAACCGGAAAGTGTGGCAACTGAGACCGTTGACCAGAAAGTGTTCATTGTCACCAATGAACAGAAAATTCCTCTGCTCATTAACTTGATCAACCAGAATAATCTCGAACGGGTGATCGTGTTCACCAACCGCAGGGACGAAACCCGTCGCCTGACAGAAAAGCTACAGAAGAAAGGGCTCAAAGCTGACCAGATTTCTGGCGAAGTGCCTCAGAAGAAGCGACTCAAAACTCTGGATAGCTTCAAGAACGGCAGACTGACCGTGCTGGTTGCCACCGATGTAGCCGGTCGCGGAATCCACATTGAAGGCATCAGCCACGTTATCAACTACAACCTGCCTGAAGATCCGGAAGATTATGTCCACCGAATTGGTCGGACAGGTCGGGCAGGTGCCAGTGGAACCAGTATCAGCTTTGCCTGCGAAGAAGACTCATTCCTGATTCCGGATCTGGAAGAAATGCTGGGGGCCAAACTCAACCTGGAATACCCACCTGAAGAATTACTGAAGTAACAACGCCTCTTCCTCTCGACAGCGAATTTTTGCAAAAAGATTCGTTGTCGCAGCCTGTCAGTGAATTAATAAAAAGTTATATAAACCAAGAGAATTAGAACTTTTAAAGCTCTTTATTTAGCAGAAATAGAAATGTAATCCTCTAAGTTTAGAATCATTCTGTCCTTATTAAAATAACAAATTCAGTATTTTGAATTTTTTATTTCTGTTAGTAATTTAAACTTGCTGACTTGCCTATTTTCGATAAAAATCAAATATGAGAGATCCAAAAAACGGACGAGGAAGCCGCCTATGGGAAATGCCTTGGAAGCCAGGCCGATCATCTCAGCATTAACTACAACCTACATACTCGACAGTAATGTTCTGATACACGACCCCAACTCGATCCTCAACTTTGAAGAGCATCAGGTGCTCATCCCCATGACCGTTCTGGAGGAACTGGACAAGCTTAAGAACGGAAAGCAAACCATCGCTGCTGATTGCCGACAGGCCATCAGACTGATTGACCAAATACTGGGTACTGCCTCACCCGCAGAGATCGAAGCAGGCGTTCCTATCAGACGTGGTAACAAATCAGAGCCTCAGGGTACTCTCTCAATTCTGAGCTCTCATCATGTTGAAAATATCACCACGTTGCCCACCAGCAATAACGATAACCGTATCATCAACGATATCTGTCATTTCCAGGAAACCCATCCGGGTGCACCGGTTGTCCTGGTGACCAAAGATATCAATATGCGTCTCAAAGCCAGGGGATGCGGAATTCCAACGGAGGATTACCACAGCGACCAGCTGGTTTCCGATATTGGTTTGCTCAATAAAGGTTACCAACTGTTTGAAGGCAATTTCTGGGATCGAGTTTCCCAGGTTCAGACAGAACAGCTGGAAGGTGTCACCTACCATAGACTTTTGAGAGAAGAACTCGGTGAAGATATTTATCTGAATCAGTTCTTTCTGGACGACACTGGATTTGTAGCCAGAGTAAACGCCATTACTCAGGATGAAGTTCAGTTGCAACACTTCTGTCGTGAAACACTAATGGGTCAGGAAGCCTGGGGACTGCAACCACTCGATATCTATCAAGCTATGGCTTTGAATCTTTTGCTCGACCCCGATATTCACCTGGTCAATCTGACCGGTGCTGCGGGCTCAGGTAAAACCATTCTGGCCCTTGCTGCAGCCATCGAGATGACCGTAGCGACCAAGCAGTTCCGTCGAATCATAGCCACCCGCTCAACCCGGGGGCTGGATGAAGACATTGGTTTCCTGCCAGGTACGGAAGCGGAGAAAATGGAGCCCTGGCTGGGAGCCATTACCGATAACCTCGAAGCCTTGCATTGTGATGATGAATCCACCAACAGCAGTGTGGACTACATTCTCAAGCAGGTCCCCCTTCACTTCAAATCCCTGAACTATATCCGGGGCCGAAGTTTTCAGCAGAGCCTGATCATTATTGATGAGTGTCAGAACCTGACGCCACACCAGATTAAAACAATAATCACCCGTGCGGGTTCGGGCAGTAAGGTCATCTGTCTGGGCAACCTTGCCCAGATTGACACCCCTTATCTGGCTCCCACCAGTTCAGGACTGACGTATATGACTGAACGGTTTAAAAACTTCCCACACGGTGGTGCAATCCAATTACAAGGAGTCCCACGCTCTCCATTGGCAGCTTACGCTGAAGAAAACCTCTAACATTTACTTTCACTGAGAGATAGCCAGGCTTGATAGTCTGGCTATCGACAACCCATAGAAATTAATCATTAACTTTCCCCTCCTCCAAGCCCTATTCTGTTGACTACCGACTTGTATCAACGACGCACTTACCTAGGAGTTTGTACCATGTTTTCTAACAAGCTGGACCTCGATGACTTCATGCAAGGGCTGGCCAAACGCAACCCTAACGAGCCAGAGTTCTATCAGGCAGCCTACGAAGTAGCCCAGAGTGTTATTCCCTATATCAACCATCACCCGGAATACATCGATGCCCGTATTCTTGAAAGGATGACGGAGCCGGATCGTATCATCAGTTTCAGGGTTTGCTGGGAAGACGACGAAGGACATATCAGGGTTAATCGCGGTTATCGAGTGCAATTCAATAATGCTATCGGTCCTTACAAGGGAGGACTGAGATTTACCAGCAATCTCACCCTGGATACCTTGAAATTCCTGGGATTCGAACAAACTTTCAAAAACAGTCTGACAACATTACCGCTGGGAGCGGCAAAAGGCGGCTCTGATTTTAATCCCAAAGGAAAAAGTGATCGGGAAGTCATGCGCTTCTGCCAGTCCTTTATGTCCGAACTGCACAAACATATTGGTGTCTACACTGATATCCCCGCTGGAGACATTGGCGTGGGAGGTCGTGAAATCAGTTACTTATTTGGGCAATACAAGCGACTGGAAAATCAGTTCCAGGGGGTTCTGACCGGTAAAGGACTTGAATACGGTGGCAGCCTGATCCGCAAAGAAGCGACTGGCTTTGGCACAACCTACTTTATGGAAGAAATGCTGAAAGAGCACGGCAGTTCTCTGGAGGGTAAAAAGTGTATTATTTCAGGTTCAGGTAACGTTGCACTCTACACTGCAGAGAAGGTCATGCAGCTGGGTGGCCAGGTATTGGCCCTGTCTGACTCTTCAGGTTCAATCCATATACCGGAAGGTATTAGCCAGGAACAACTGGACTGGCTGATTGATCTGAAAGAAAACCGCCGGGGTCGAATTCAGGAATTCGCGGACCACTTCCACTGCGACTTTTTACCCGACACGAAGGTCTGGAATATTCCCTGCCAGATTGCCTTTGCCTGCGCCACTCAGAACGAACTGGGCAGGGAAGATGCTGAGAATCTGATCAAAAATGGCTGTATAGCCGTAGCCGAAGGCGCCAACATGCCTTCTACTCTGGAAGCCGTTCACCTCTTCAAAGACAACAACATTCTGTTTGCACCAGCCAAAGCGGCAAATGCCGGAGGTGTTGCCGTTTCTGGCCTTGAGATGACCCAAAACAGCATGAGACTGTCCTGGTCAATGGAGGAACTGGAAGATCGACTGAAAACCATCATGCAAAAAATACACGGTAAGTGTATTCAGTATGGTCGAGGTGAAGGCGAAACCATTGATTATGTTCGTGGTGCAAACATCGCGGGCTTCAAGAAAGTCGCTGACGCAATGCTGGCATACGGTGTAGTGTAATAATAAAATACATTTTTACTAAAGCTGCCCCGTAATAAACTTACGGGGCAGCCTTGTAATTTTACTAATTAGCTTTATGTGCAGAAGCTACTTTTTGGATAAATGCCCTTATAGAGGGGTAAAAGCTTGGAGATTCATCCAGATTGTTGTGGTCATAGCCTGTAAGAATCTCTGTATAAGATGATCCTAACCAGGCTTGAGCCAATTTGTGTCCATGGGATGGTGGAATGATCTGATCCTGTGATGCAATGAGGAACAATGCAGGAGTATTTAAGTGGCTAGCACGTTGTATACTCTCGAAGGGATGCCTCAATATCCAACGTACTGGTAACCAGGGAAAATGATGGCTAACAACAGCGCGCAGGCTGTCGTAGGGAGTTACGAGAATCACTCCAGAAAGTGATTGATCATTGAGTTGAACTTGTTGAGCCAGTTGAACTGCCACTCCACTTCCAAGACTCCGTCCCATCAGCAAAATTCTTCCTGAAGAAATCCCTTTTTCCCTGGTGAGATACTCATATTGAGCCCAGCCATCTGCAACCAAGCTTTCTTCTGAAGGAGAACCATTACTGCTTCCATACCCTCGATAGTTGAAAGCATAAAACTCCGATACTCCCAACTCTTTAGATAAGTAAAGCATGGTGGAAACATCTTCTGCATTGCCTCCGAAGTAAAGCACTACAACATCACTGGCTTGATCAGTAAATTGGCGCCTGAAGCCACTCAGGTCAACATCTCCTCGCTCAAGATTGATAGACGTATGCTCAACGCCCTTGAGTACTTGGAGATCATTCGTTGCACCAGGGAAAATAAAACTATTCTGCTGTATAAAGAAAAACAGACAGACACATAGATATATCCCAAATACCACTAAAGTGATCACTCCGAGGACACTACTCATCAGTACAATTCCAGCTTTGTAACCATTGATCAGGATCACTATTAATCGGAACAGAGCTGACACAAATGCAGACAAGATCCTCGACCAGCCCAACAGCTAGCAAATCACCTGACTTTGCATCACCCAACTCAAACTTTGGCAGCACTAGTTTTACTGTTTCTTGCTGGCCATTTTTTACCACTCCCTTCAATACTACTGGGTCAGGAAAACCTTGAGCTAAAGATGGAGATTTATTCAACCCAAACAAGCCATTTTTTGAGGTAACTTCAGAAACTTCAACTATGAGCTTTTTCTGTACATTTCTCTCCGCTGGCCACTCCCAACGCCACTCTGTTTCACCAGCCATAGCACACCCTCCCAAAACCATAGATAAAAGTACTAAAATATAAATAAACCTGTGCTGCATAATGTCCTATACCTCACTCACAGGTAAAACTTGCAGTTTGAAACGCAAGTCTGCTGTTCGGCGTACTCCTATATGTCCAGTAACAAATTGAACATCCCTATATGTTTCTTTGCTGAGTTGCTTGAAAAGATTATTGGGTGTATCCAAGCCAGGAATGCTCTTTGACAAGATATTCGACGCAACAAAAGCTTCCGATGCGTGAGACGAACAATTCCCACCCAACAGATTGAAAGAACCTGGATTCAGTTTCAGCTGCTTCCAGAATTTATCAAAAAGCGCCCCTTCATCAGGTGTAACTCGTAACGAAATCAAGCAAGATACAACATTTAGTTTTTTGGCCATACTTGCATCGACATAATAAGGACGAATTTTTCGCATCCCTTCGTAGCTTGCTACCAAACCTTTCATATTCATACCGGAGCGGTTTCATGAAATTGAGAACCTACCACCAGATGCAGCTCCTTCATCACCAAAAAAACCATAAGGCTCACCTGTAGTAATAATACAGTCGGCATGTTGTTCCATCACCCCCGGATTATGGTCGAGGGATCGCTTTCCCCTTACGATCAAACCAATCCGCTTTACTCCTGACATCCTTATTCTCCCTGTACGGAAATTATTAATGCTCTTATTGGTGCCAACGATATTTTTATTTTCAGGTATTTGATGATAACAAGGAGTCTAAAAAGATGTTGAGATTACGCTCTTATGAGATGAAAAGTTTAATAACTTTGCCTTTCTTCAACAAGACAGAGAATATGTCACGCTTCTTTCAGGTTTGACTGATAACTGCATTCTGAACACTTAAGTAATTCAAGCCGCATCCTGGAGCTGATCCCAGGGGATTTCTGACAGAACATCCAGTAGCTGGTTCACCTGCTCATGACTGTGACTGGCCGAAAAGGTTACCCGCAGTCTTGAGCTGTCCCTTGGAACAGTCGGGGGGCGAATGGCCGTGACAATAATGCCTCTGCGCTCCAGATAGCGACTGACTTCCATTGTTTTTTCTATGCTGCCAATCATAATCGGCTGAATAGGTGTATCTGATGGCATAAGAGGGATACCCAACTCCCTGCAACCCATTTGGAACTGTTTCACCCGTTCGAACAGATGATCTCTTCGCCATTGCTCTTTGGACATAATTCTCAGGCTGGTCCTCGTCGCTTCAGAAACAGCGGGCGGCATAGCTGTCGTATAAATATAACTGCGGGAAAATTGAATCAACACTTCAATCAAAGCTTCACTGCCAGCCACAAAGGCACCAAACGTCCCCAACGACTTACCCAGAGTAGCCATCAGAATGGGTAACTCTTCCAGCCCCAGTCCAAAGTGGTTAGCACTGCCTCTGCCCTGCTCACCCAGCACACCGAATCCATGGGCATCATCCAGCATGAATATTGCCTGATAATTTCTTGCAAGCTGCGCCAACCTTGGCAAGTCCTGTTGATCACCGTCCATACTGAACACGCCATCGGTCGCAATCAGTTTTTTAGACGCTCTACTGGACTTTAACCTTTGCTCCAGATCATCCAGTTCTCGATGCTTAAAACGCTGAAAGCTCGCTCCCGATAATCTACCCGCATCCAGCAGAGAGGCATGATTAAGGCGATCTTGAAAAACGGCATCTCCCTGTTTCATCAACGCACTCATAACGCCAAGATTCGCCATATAACCCGTTGAAAAGAGCAGCACCCTTGGGCGGCCCAGAAAATCAGCCAGTTCTTCTTCCAACTGGTGATGAGGACGGCTATGACCCAATATGAGGTTCGAGGCACCACTGCCCATGCCGTATTGATTGGCCGCTCTTTTAAAAGCAGCCACGGCATCAGGATGATTGGCCAGCCCAAGGTAGTCATTACTGCAAAATGCCAGACACTGCCTGCCATTGACCGTTACACGGGTATCCTGGGGAGAATCCAGAACCATTCGCTGACGATAGAGCCCTTGCTCCTGACGTTCAGACAGCAATCCCTGGAAATAGTCTTCAACCATTCCCTTTATCCTGCTGCGTTATAAAACATAGGTGTATCCGCTGTCTCATCGGACGAAATATCGTAGGGTTCTGGCTGAATTCCAAGGCGGTCAAACAATTGATAGTCCAACTCTTCTTCAGGCAAAGGCGTAGTCAGCAGAGCTTTTCCAAGGAAGATACTGTTGGCGCCGGCAAAATAAGCCAAGGCATGGAGTTCGTCACTCATCTGCATTCTGCCAGCCGAGATACGCACATGTGCTCTGGGCATCAGGATTCTGGCTGTAGCCACCGTTCTCACATACTCCAGTGGATCAAGGTCTTCCACACTGTCCAGTGGAGTGCCTTTCACCTTGACTAAAAGATTAATCGGCACGCTGCCTGGATGAACTGGAAGCGTTGCCAGTTGATGCA
This sequence comes from Endozoicomonas sp., assembly GCF_051008435.1. Taxonomy (GTDB): domain Bacteria; phylum Pseudomonadota; class Gammaproteobacteria; order Pseudomonadales; family Endozoicomonadaceae; genus Endozoicomonas_A. The sequence goes on from NZ_JBPCXO010000444.1 coordinate 36,827, forward strand.
GAAAAGAGGTCCGATCCATGGAAGTTTCACCCATTCCGACAATCCCACCACAGCAAATGTTAATCCCTGCTCTATGCACCGAATCCAGAGTATCCAGACGATCTGAAAAAGTTCGGGTGGTGATGATATCCCCATAAAATTCCGGGGAGGTGTCAATGTTATGGTTGTAATAGTCCAGTCCGGCCTCAGCCAGACTTATGGCCTGCTCATCGGTCAACATTCCAAGGGTAACGCACGACTCCAGCCCCAATGCCTTAACGGCCTTGATCATTTCAATAACCTCACCGAGATCCCGGTCGCTGGGATTTCTCCAGGCCGCTCCCATACAGAATCGAGTGGCACCGTTCCCTTTAGCCTGTCTGGCCTTTTCAAGCACGGCCTCAATCCTCATCAATTTCTCTTTTTGAAGACCCGTATTAAAGCGACCGCTTTGAGGACAATATTTACAATCTTCAGGACATGCGCCCGTCTTAATCGACAACAGAGTACTCAGCTGAACATGATTGGGATCGAAATATTGCCGATGAATCGAGTGAGCCTGAAACAGCAGATCATTGAAGGGTTGATGATAGGTTTCTTTGACTTCGTCTAACGTCCAATCCGTACGAATAAGTTCTTCCTGCCTGACAATCTTGGTCATGTGCAAATACTACCAATGGGGAATTACATGGATTGCTGATGAAAGAAAGTCTATTTGGGGAACGGCAGCTGTCAACTTTAAAAGCCAGATAAAGTTGACAGCTCGTCATGACTTAAAAATATCTGAACTATGATTCCAGTGCCTCTTCCACTCTCCCGTAGGTATCTTCAAACCGAACGATGTCATCTTCTCCCAGATAGGCGCCGCTCTGAACTTCTATCAGCTCCAGCATCACTTTGCCTGGATTTTCCAGCCGATGAGTACAGCCCAGGGGAATATAGGTCGACTCATTTTCTGACAGCAGTACCTGGTCACTTCCCCGAGTCACAAGCGCAGTTCCCTTAACAACAATCCAGTGCTCCGCTCTGTGATGGTGCTTCTGAAGGGACAAACGTGCTCCTGGTTTAACCGTGATCCGCTTGACCTGATATCGATGCCCCTGATCTATGGAGTCATACTTTCCCCAGGGCCGGTAAACATGCCGATGATACAGCGCTTCCTGACGATCATTTTTCTTCAGTGAAGTCACAATATCCTTAACCGACTGGGCATCATTTTTATCCGCAATCATCACGGCATCACTGGTTTCAACAACCACCAGGTCCTTGACCCCGACCAGCGATACCAGCGATACCAGCCTGTTCTCGGAACGAACTTGACATCCTCCCCGCCCTAAAGAACGGGGATTCCTACAGCTAGACGGTCATGCCCGACCGCAAGAATGTTTCTTGCTGCGTTTACGTCACGCAGATGTTCAGCTCCGCACTCTGAACAGACC
>NZ_JBPCXO010000445.1:0-5677 GCF_051008435.1 Endozoicomonas sp.
GGCTCTATCCTTTGCTGTTCTCGGGATCAAAGTCAGTAAGGATAGACAAAAGAAAATGACGGGTATTTCCCATAGGTTGGAGGGCTGCACTGGGCAAAAAGTCGCCGCGAAGCGGCCTACCTTGATCCGCTGACCAGCAAGTATCCACTGCAGCTGGTGGGTTTCCATACCAAGGGGCGCGTGCACTCTACCTATCACAATATTCCTGAGCTCAGAGAAGCGGTGATGGACGGTGTCTGGATTAATCCGATGGATGCCAAAGCGAGAGGAATTGAAAACGGTGATTCGGTGAAAATCTGGAATGACCGTGGTGAGACCCGGGTATTGGCCAAGGTGACACCACGGATCATGCCCGGAGTTATGGCGCTGGGCGAAGGAGCCTGGTACAAGCCGGACAGAAAAGGGGTTGATCATGGGGGCGCGATTAATACGCTGACTTCTCATCGCAACACGCCCTTATCCAAAGGTAATCCACAGCACACCAATCTGGTTGAAATCGCCAGGGTCTGAAGGAGCAATAATTCATGACTCAATACGGATTCTATGTCGATACCAGTAAGTGTACCGGCTGTAAAACCTGTCAATTGTCGTGCAAAGACGACAACACTCTGCCAGTCGGTGTTAACTGGCGCAGGGTCTACGAATACGGTGGGGGTGACTGGGTACATCACGAAGACGGTACCTTCTCCAATGACGTGTTCACTTACTACATGTCCATCAGCTGTAACCATTGTGCTCAACCTGCATGCACCAAGGCCTGTCCGACAGGCGCTATGCATAAGCGGGAACAGGATGGTCTGGTGGTGGTTGATGGCGATGTATGCGTCGGCTGTCGTTACTGTGAAATGGCCTGTCCATACGGTGCACCCCAGTACAGTGAAGAGAAAAAGCGCATGACCAAGTGCGATGGCTGCTATGACCGGGTAGAGCAGGGAAAAATGCCAATTTGTGTCGATTCCTGCCCACTCAGGGCCCTGGAGTTCGGGCCTATTGGCGAGTTACGTGAAAAGTATGGTCACAGGGCAGACGTTGCCCCTTTACCCGATCCGTCGCTGACCAACCCTTCATTGATTATTGGTACCTGCCGCAACAGTCGTCTAAGCGGTGATACCACTGGCGCCATTCAGAACCCGACAGAGGTGTAGAGATGCACGAATTACCACTCGTATTTCTTACTGTTCTGGCTCAGGGAGCGGTAGGGATTTTTATTTGTCTGGGACTGGTTGAGCTACTGGCTAAGCCGGGTGAGAAAGCCATGACCCGGGCGTTCATTGCTTCACTGGTATTATTGGGTGTGGCTTCTGTGGCATCGGTTACTCACCTTGGGCAGCCATTCAGGATGTTCAATGTGATGTTTGGTCTGGAGCATCAGTCAGCCCTGAGTCTTGAAATCGTAGCTCTCAGTTTGTTTGGCGGTACTGCAGCGGCTTATACCGGTATGCGGCTGTTTAATCTGATGCCTGGATTACGCAAACTGGTTTTACCGGTCGCCATGCTGTCAGGGCTGGTGTTTATCCTGGCGTTCACCAATGTGTATACGCTGAAGACCGTGCCTACCTGGAACAGTGGCTGGACCTTCTTCCAGTTTCTGATGACAGCGGCTGTGATCGGACCGGTTGGTGCAGCGGCATTGTTGCGCTGGCAATCCGCAGCAGCAGGCCGGGTGCAGATGACTGCAGACAAAGCTCTGGCTACTGCCGGTTTAATGGCTCTGATTGTGTCTGTTACCGGTTATACCGGTTACCTGTTCTGGCTGGGACAACTGACTGTGCATGCCAACCCACTGGCTGTAATGGATTACCACCCGGTTATGGCAATGGTTCGTATTGCCCTGCTGATGACGGGTTTAATATCCTCTGCAGTATCAAGCATGCGTGGCAATCACAAAGCCACCGGGGTAGGGGCTATCTGCTTCCTTATGGTGGTGGCTGCTGAACTGATGGGACGTATTTTCTTCTACGATATCTTTATCAGTGCCAGCGCTGGTATGTGAGTAGTCAACGACTACTGTTAGATAATGGGCAGTCAGAGCATTCTGGCTGCCGATTTCAGAGGACTATTTCCCTATGGCTGACCCGCAGATTCAGCAACTGGCCGGACTGCACATTGCCAGTCAGTTCTTTTATCGTTTTTTTCATCAGTCACCGGATTCGCTCTGGATTGAAAGTCTGAAGCAGGAATCATTACTGCAACACTGGCCATTAGATCTTGCTCCTGCTGATCAGCATGTGCTGTCTGAAATGCATCACTCTCTTGAGACTGATCTCAATCGTCTTTCCCATGATTATTCCGATCTGTTTGTCGGGCCGGACAAACTTCTGGCGGCACCCTGGGCATCGGTTTATCTGACCGAAGAACAGATCAACTGTGGCCAGCCGACGCAATGGGTGAAAGCGTTTTATCGTGAGTTTGGTATTGAGATTGATACCGGAGAAACAGAGCCAGAAGATCATATCGGATTGATGTTTGCCTTTATGGCCCATCTCACTCAGGAAGCTCTGACCGCAGCTGAGGCTAATGATCAAAGCATTGAGCCTTGGATATCAGGGTGCCGGGCTTTTCTTGAGAACCACATGCTGACCTGGGCTCCCCGGTTTCTGGAATGGGTTCAAGAACAGGCAAAAACCGATTTTTACAAGGATGGAAGCCGACTGTGCCAGCTAACGCTGCAACAGTTTGCTGATTTCACGGATGCAGAGTACAAGATTGTCAGGCTGTTTCGATGAGAGCTGAATTAGTTCAATCGCCATCCCGCAGGGCATTTCTCAAGCGCTTCAGTCAGCCAGCAGAAGTGTCCTTGCCTGAGTCCCATTATCCCCGGCCTCCATGGGCCAGGGATAATGCTGTATTTCTTTCTCTGTGTACTCGTTGTGAGCAGTGTATTGATGCCTGCCCTCAGAAGGTTTTACGGAAATCCGATGAATTGGATCCTGTGTTGCAGGGTCTGCCTATCCAGACTCTGGATTACGGAAGCTGTGATTCTTGCGGTCGATGTGAAAAGGCTTGTGACACAGGCGCTCTCTCCTTTAAGGAGGGGATTAGAGTTCAGGCTGTAGCGTTGATCAACGATCATTGTGAGTCCGGTTATGGACAACCCTGTAGTCTTTGCATTGAATCCTGCGCCGCAGGAGCGCTTTCGGTTCAACTGAAAAAGAAGGCCCAGGTTGATACTGAATTATGCACAGGTTGTGGTGAGTGCGCCTTAGATTGCCATAGTCGTGCAATTTCATTGGTCAGGAAGCATCAATAATCGGTTTATGATGAGCTTTACCCGGGATAGTCAGATCCTCGATTGGTAGAACTCAGGCATATGTTTTAGGATGGCTGGGTTTGGCTGTCTAAAAAGAAGTAAGGCTATGCTCCTGGAAACGTTGTTGTTCACTGCTGAAGTTACCCTTCCGGTTTGTGTCATGCTGTTGGCAGGCATTCTTTTCAAGAAAAAGGGGGTGATTGACGACCACTTTATCAGCGTTTCTTCCCGTCTTGTTTTCAACTTCGCCCTGCCTGCCGTAATATTTTTGAGCCTTTCTAATCTGGACCGTTCTGCCGGGCTTGATCCTATGCTGATTGGGTTGGCATTTTCTGGTTCTCTGGCCGGTTTTCTATTGGCCTGGGTTGTGTCTCTGAGGGTGACAGAGAAGAGAGAGGATCGGGGCGTCTTTATACAGGGCGCAGCCAGAGGGAATCTGGCTATTATTGGCCTGGCGCTGGTGGCCAATATGTATGGTGATCCCGGTGTGGCGCTGATGTCTTTGATGATGGCTTTTATTATACCGCTGTTCAATGTCTGCTCAGTGGTGGTGCTTGGGATTTATTCACAACAGTCCGGGGCGTCTCTCAGTGTTCGGGGAATGATCTTGGATTTGGTCAGGAATCCCTTGATTATTGCGGTTGTGCTTGGTGTTCTGGTCAGCCTCAGTGGTGTGGGCATCCCGTTAGTTGTAGACAAAGTAGGTCGTTACTTCGCCCAGATTTCTCTGCCTCTTGCGCTTCTGGGTATAGGGGGTACGTTGAGTATCCAGGCTCTGAAAGAGACCAGTCTGGCATCTCTGTGGGCTTCACTGCTTAAGGTGGTATGGTTGCCACTGATTGTGGTTCCTCTGGCTTGGGGAATGGGTTATGACGGAATGGAGCTGAGTGTGATTTTTCTGCTGTTTTCCTGTCCCACCGCTGTCGCCAGTTTTGTCATGGCGAAAGCCTTTAATGGCAACGCTCCTTTGGCGGCTAATATCATTGTACTGACGACATTGGGTTCTTTGCCCGTTGTCAGTGTGGGTATTTTCTTTATGAGATCTGTCGGGGTGGTCTGACTACTCTGGTCTGTTTATTTCTCCTCCCTGGCCTTTATCCCATCACGATAATTGGCCAGCTGGCTGGCCCAGATTTTAATCGTTGTGTTCAGAGAATTGAGGCTGTTGCAGGCAGATTGATCTGTTCTTTCACCTTTGAATTCAGTCAAGTCTTCCATGCCGAAAGTCTTGAGGGTCTTCATCAGTTTGTTGCATGAGATTTCGAACCGTTTACTTTGTACAGCCTGCTCTCTGAATTCACTATAGAACTCGTCTCGTTTGTCAGACGCTTCAGACATTCTGTCACGTCCTGTTTCCAGCGTTTTTGCCAAGCTTTTGTTTACTTGTTTTACTATAGGTCTAGCCAGCGTATTGACTCCAGGTGTTCTAAGTAATTTTTTATGATCGACGACAAAGTCATGTAAATGAGTCTGGAGCTTTGAGTCTTTTGAATGCTTTTCCTGTTCTTTTAAATATTTTTGTGATTTGTCTCTCAGGCCTTTCTCATGAGGAAGAACAGACCCTCTTTCCATAAAGGCTTTGGCGTCCTGCTTGAAGTCTTTCCAGGCTGATTTTAGTGCTTCAAACTCTTTAAAGTGTTGTTCCATGACTTGAACTGCAGGGATTTTAAAAGCAGGCATGAACTTAGACAGTACGTCCTGGGGGGTGTAATCGCCAACGTGGATCAGTTTTCCTTCTAATGCGTTAATTCCCCGAAAAGCGACTTCGTGCAGAGCTTTCTGCTTTTCAGGACTTAATACAGGAGCTTCCATAATACCGGCTGTATGCAATGATGTACTGGACCGGGAATATCGTCCAAGGTGCTTGGACGTTGTGCGTGAGGCTCCCCCTCGCTCGAAGTTAGGGTTCAGTCGATTACCGGCGCTTTTGGGCCTGACACTTTTCTGGTGAACTTTTTCCCTGACCCCCCCATCGGTTTGTTCATCTCCTGATGAGTCGCTTTTGTTCAGATCTTCGGCTGAGCGCGTCATTCGATCAGGCAGCTTTTTCTTGAGAGCATCGGGTGTTCCAGGCATTGAACCAGACTGAGACAAACTTTCTTCCTTGATATTTTCAAGGTTGGGCGTTGCAGAATGGGTTCTGCGATGTTTGAAGTGGCCTTCAGGCTTGGGTGTGTTTTCCTCTGTATCACTGTCTTCAACCTTGATTTCAGGCATGGACTGCGTACTGATAGTAGAGCCTGTAGAAGAAGTAGAGTCTGAACGATCCATCGTTGTAATTCCTGCTGGGTCATACTTTCAGTCTAGGAGCCTGTCGGACTTATGCTTTCGAGCATAAATTTCAGTAGAACGAGTCGAATTATTCGATGGATTCGTGAGAATAGTTGACCTATTTAATCGAATTCATCGAATAATTGGGCCGTTCTT
>NZ_JBPCXO010000446.1:0-1596 GCF_051008435.1 Endozoicomonas sp.
TATATTCAGAATCAAGAAAGGCCGGAGAAGTGACAGCCCTCTACGGGCTGTTTGCTATCCATCTCCATCCAAACGACAAAGCTACGCAATGCCGCTATGGATGGAGAATTCCGCAAAACCCGTTAAAACTCCCACCCAGAAACAGACTAATATTTTCGTCGCCAGCGACCGACTGGCCAGAGGTCTGCTACAGGCCCAGAATCGTGGCCAGAGGTCTGCTACAGGCCCAGAATCGTGGCCAGACTGTCCAATGGGTGATCCACGGTGATGGCCTTTCACTGTTTGAAAAAGCCCTGGATCGATTAAACGGTCAAGTACTGGATAAACACGAAGTGTTGATTGCAGGCCTTCCTAAGCAACAGATAGGCCCAGTGATTCAGAAAATGCGTGGGCACAGCATTCAGTTTCACGACGATGTTATCAAATACAATGGCCATGACTGGAGTGCCCTGAATAATCGTGTTTTGGGTACGAAGCGTATGTATCAGGCCATAGAATCTCTGGGAGAAGGCTATCAGGATCGTCTGGGCGAACTGAAAGACCAGGCCAGAGATGACCGGTTCAAAGCCATCAGTGGTTCTGCCGGTGCTCTGAGTAACGGCTTTCTGGCGGGCAGCCTGATGATAGGTTCAATGAGTTCTGACACTTTAATGGCAGCAGGACTGACCTCAACCGCCTATGGTCTTTATGCCTTTACTCACAAGCTTCGCTCACTGCGAAACATTGCCGCCAATAAGCTCGACAAAGCGGGCCTTAACCCCCATATGCACCCTTTCAAGAGTACCGCCCGGTTTAATAGTCATGTAGAGCGTACCTATGGCGGTCAAACCCAAAGCTTTCTGGCTCTGATGGGTTTCAAGCGAGGAAATGTCTGATGTTGTTATGGCTGAACCGGTTATTTGCCTCCAAACAACGTCTGGTAGGTGGCCCGAATTTTAATCAGGCACCCTGGCGAACCCTGAACATCTCCGGTACTGTGATTCGCTTTAAGAATCCGCCAAAGAGTTCTGGCATTGCCAACCAACACTGGCCAGAAATGATCGACCTGTATAAAGAAGACTACGAAGAATGGAATGAGGGAGACGGCCTATCGAAGAATATTTTCGAAAACTTCTGGTGCTATTTCGATCACTTACTTTGGGGCGAGGGGAGCATAGGTACTTGCAGTATTTATATATATACAGCGTCGTTCGCCTCACAACTGGATAATTCGATCCATGCTGGACCCGAAAGATTGTCAGGCCTGGATTCTGACTCAATGCAAAAAAGCAGCAGAGAAGTTTGATTTCAAAGTACCGCTAACAGTGGATGAACTTGATCGAGTCTGTGTGAACCACCATTACTTTTATAGAGAAAGAGTTTATAGAGGACAAAGAGGCTGGTACGAAGAGTATCATACCCCCCTTTCAGACGATCACCTGCTGACCTTATACTTCAGTCCTGACAGTGACCAAGGCCTGATGAATGATGAACTTGACATCCTCCCCGCCCTAAAGAACGGGGATTCCTACAGCTAGACGGTCATGCCCGACCGCAAGAATGTTTCTTGCTGCGTTTACGTCACGCAGATGTTCAGCTCCGCACTCTGAACAGACC
>NZ_JBPCXO010000447.1:0-18246 GCF_051008435.1 Endozoicomonas sp.
TGGGTCTGTTCAGAGTGCGGAGCTGAACATCTGCGTGACGTAAACGCAGCAAGAAACATTCTTGCGGTCGGGCATGACCGTCTAGCTGTAGGAATCCCCGTCCTTTAGGGCGGGGAGGATGTCAATAGCCGACTCAAATAGCTTTGAGCACGGCAAGTGACTTCATCATCTTTGCAATGGGATGAGGTTCACATTGCGTTGTGTACTGGCAAAATTTATGAACTCTGAAATTCAAAATTTTCGTATCTTTATGTTATCTGAAAGATCTTTTATCGGTAATAAACTACGTACCACCTCATGACAGCAATGGATAGAGACTGATCCAGTAATAAGCACGCATGGTCACTTCGGCTTTTCCTGTCTATTTAAGATGAAGATCAAGACTTATCCTTAGACTCACAAATCATGACAGTGTTAAGCACCCCTTTAAGCTGGTATAAAAGCCAGATTCCCGGGGGTTACCCGTCTTAACCCGCATGTTGCATGAAGTGTCGAGCTTGTCGCTCTGCTATTTTTTCGGCTGACACATTGTTTCGACATATTCATGCTTATTGCATGGATTTGTCGAAACAATGCTGCCATGGCGGAAAAAGAGCTAGCGAGAAGCCGACGAGCGCTTCAATGACAGTTTGAACTGTAACTGTTTTGCCTGAATTCCATAGCTAGCGTGGGATTATCGACGACTTCATAGCGGCTTCATGCAATATGCGGGTTTAACACCTGATGCACTCTCCAGAGCCACCACTGGAACTGAATAATGACCGATCTAGATTCCAACAGCATTCATACTGGCCTTTCAGGTCGTATGCTTCTTGAAAACCCCTTGCTGAACAAGGGCACTGCCTTCACTTTTGAAGAACGCAGCGAACTGGACCTCCACGGCCTGTTGCCACCCCGTGTAGAAACACTGGAAGAGCAATGCCGTCGCGCCTATAAATCGTTTGCGATCAAACCTACCCCTATTCTAAAACATATTTATCTGCGTTCCCTGCAGGATACCAACGAAACACTTTTCTACGCGCTGGTTCAGCGTCATCTCCAGGAAATGCTGCCTATCATCTACACCCCAGTGGTAGGTCAGGCCTGTCAGCGTTACAGCGATCTTTATCGTCGTCCACGTGGACTCTACATTTCCTTCCCTGAGCGAGAAAAGATTGACGCCATGCTGGCTAATTTCAAACGCAATATTGAAGTGATCGTGGTGACTGATGGTGAGCGTATCCTGGGTCTGGGTGACCAGGGTATTGGTGGCATGGGCATCTGCATCGGTAAACTGTCTCTGTATTCCGCTGTGGGAGGCATCACTCCCAACCTGACACTGCCTATCACTCTGGATTGCGGTACCAATAACAAGAAGCTGTTAGAAGATCCAAACTACCTTGGATGGCGTCATGAGCGCATCGGCGACGACGATTACTACGAGTTTCTTGAGATGTTCATTCAAGCACTTAAACGTCGCTGGCCAAATGCTCTGCTGCAGTTTGAAGACTTCGCTATCAACCACGCTACGCCTCTGTTAGAGAAATACCGTGATGAACTCTGCACCTTCAACGACGATATTCAGGGCACTGCCGGTGTCACTGCAGCAACCCTTATGGCTGCTGCCAAAGCAGCTGGTAAATCCATTGAAGACCTGAGCGTTGCATTCCTCGGTGCAGGTTCTGCTGGCTGTGGTATTGCTGAACAGATTATCCGCCTGATGGTAGGTCGTGGTCTGTCTGACGAAGAAGCCCGCAGTCGCATATACACGGTTGATCGCGATGGTCTGGTGCATGACCAGATGGAAGGCCTACGCCCATTCCAGCAGAAGCTGACTCACCGTTTTGCCGATATTGAAAACTGGTCTCAAGAAGGTGGTGCTTCTCTGGCAGACGTCGTTCGCATTGCCAAGCCGGATGCCATCATTGGTGTTTCCGGACAGCCAGGCCTGTTCACTCAGGAAATCATTGAGAACATGGCGGCCAATCACGACCAGCCAATTATCTTCCCGCTGTCGAACCCGATCAGTCAGGTGGAAGCCCTGCCTGAAGACATCATCAAGTGGACCCATGGCAAGGCTTTGATTGCAACAGGCAGCCCATTTGAACCGGTTCAGTTCAATGACCGTGCTTACCCGATTGCCCAGTGCAACAATATCTATATTTTCCCTGGCCTGGGTCTGGGTGTATTGGCTTGCGGTGCTGATCGCATTACTGACACGATGCTGGACGCTGCAGTAGAAACACTGGCACTAGCCTCTCCGGCTCTGGTCAACAGAGAAGCGCCTCTTCTGCCTCTGATGGATCGCATCCAGCATGTCACCAATGACATTGCCCTTGCGGTAGCCCTTCAGGCACAGAAAGAAGGTCTGGCACCCGTCACTGAGCTGACCGATCTGGAACATAAGATCAGAGCAAAGCGCTGGAGCCCTGAGTACCGTCGCATTCGCATGTCTTTCTGCTAAAAGCTCATCGTTTGCTGATGAAGCCCTGACCATCGTACCCTGTTTGCACGTCACAAGACGTGCAAACAGCCAGTCTTTATTCCGTTGCTATACTGTTTGCCCTCAATCATGAATCCATCCATTTTCTCTAAGGCTGATCATGAGCTACCTGGAACTGGGCTATCAGGTTTTCAATAATGTCATCACTGACAACTGCAGGGAATCTGCCAAACAAGAAGTCTATCGTATTCGCAATCTCTTCAGGCAGGACAAGCAACTCCTGAGCGATTATGTCGTTCCGTTGTCCAAACTACCGGAACACCGAAATCCAGGAGTGAATCCACAGGATACTGAGGAAGAGCCCTATCTGATTGGTGAACCCGTCGAGTTATCCAGTACCTTTGCAGCTCTGATAATAAACCCTGGCCTCTGGGATATAGCCAGCTCAATACTGGGTGATGATGACGTCGTTTATCACTTCTCCAATGTCACTAGAAAACCCGCCAATAACGGCCCGTCTTTAAGCTGGCATAGAGATTTTCCCAACCAGTACATCTGCCCGGAACATTCAGACTGTTTTTTCCGACTACTACTGCCGCTTGAAGGCATGCAGCAAACCAATGGTTGCACCCAGGTCATAGCCAACAGCCACACTCTCAGTGACGAACTGGCTATCAGAGAACACAAGAAGCGATCTCTGGACATCGACCAGCATGACCAGAGTATTTCTCTGGAGCTTGAACCCGGGCAGGCTGTGGCCATCCATCCAAAACTGATCCACGGTGGGCAGGTCAATCGTTCGGCTCTGGACAGAAACCTGATGGTAATCCAGTTTGGTCTACCCACTCATCATTGGCTTTACCACGAAGAACCCTGCATGCTGACAGGCCTCAATCGAGATGAGATTCTTGAGATGCTCAACACCAATTTCAGTGTCACGTCAGAACTGTATTAACAGTCGCTGAACATCGCTTGAAATAAGTCGAAAACCAGCAGAAAAATCCACTAAATACTGCCGAAAAGGTAAAAGATAGCGTCATAAGCGCGGCATTTTGATCACTCTTTAACCTTTTATTGATCCAGATCAAACCGGATTTAAGCCAAACGAACTTAAGCTGTAAAAAGATCGGGGAAGCTGGTGCAAATCATTTTGACCAGCTCAACTCTGCCAAAAAAACCGGCAGGTCAGTTAAACTCCATAAGCGCCACAAGAAATCGCTGGAGTTGCTCAGCGATAACACTTCCAAGAAAGTCTGATCTGACACTTCCCCGCATAACTCTTTCGCGCAAGTACAAAGACAACTGAATGACGAAAGAGCCATGTTTGGCAACACAGGAAATCAATATGAAGCAGTGGATTCGACTTTCCCTCACAGCCAAGGTGCTGATCGGCATGGTGGCAGGTCTGGCTATAGGCCTGATAATGCGCCAGTTTACAGGTAGTACTTTTGTTGAGCACTACCTGGTAAATGGCGTATTCAACGTCATCGGCCAAATATTCCTGACCTCTCTGAAGATGATCGTAGTACCTCTGGTATTCACTTCTATCGTATGCGGTGCCTGCTCCCTGAAAGACGTTACTGTTCTTGGTCGTCTAGGTGGCAAAACCGTAGTTTTCTATCTTCTGACGACCTGCATCGCCATCAGTCTGGCTATGGGTCTGGCCCTGCTGGTTGGTCCGGGTGAAGGTGCCAATCTGGAAAGCGCTTCCTCATTTGCAGCATCCACCGCACCTTCCATTACCGAAGTCATTATCGGAATGTTCCCGGCGAACCCGATTGAAGCCATGGCCTCCGGCAACACTCTGCAGATCATTGTATTTGCCCTGTTGTTTGGTATTGCGATTGCAGCTGCAGGCAAGCCTGCTGAGCCTATCGTGAAAATCTTTGTGGCTCTGAACGAAGTGATGATGAAATTGGTCACCCTGATCATGAACCTGGCGCCTTACGGTGTTATGGGTCTGATGGCCAAGCTGTTCTACTCCATGGATCTGGGCGCTATTGGTAACCTGATTCAATACTTCCTGGTGGTTCTTGGCGCTTTGGCCCTGCAGCTGTTCGTTACCTACTGTGGCCTGTTAAAAGTCACTACCGGACTGAGCCCACGTATCTTCCTGAAAAAGATTCAGGATGCCTTTATGTTCGCTTTCACCACCGCCTCCAGTAACGCCACTATTCCCGTGACTCTGGAAGCCGTAACCCGTCGTATGGGTGTCAGCAACAAGGTAGCTTCTTTCACCGTACCTCTGGGCAGTACCATCAACATGGACGGTACAGCCATCATGCAGGGTGCTGCTACTGTCTTCATCGCTCAGGCCTTTGGTGTTGACCTGGGTATGAGTGACTACCTGATGGTTATTGTGACTGCCACTCTGGCTTCTATCGGTACTGCCGGTGTACCGGGTGTAGGTCTGGTGATGCTGGCGATGGTTCTGCAACAGGTTGGCCTGCCTCTGGAAGGTATTGCTCTGATCATGGGTGTGGATCGTCTGCTCGACATGGTTCGTACGGCTGTGAACATCACGGGTGACAGCGTTGTAACCTGTATCGTTGCCAAGAGCGAAGGTGAGATGGACCAACAGGTATTTAACGACATTGAAGCAGGTGAAAGCGATGAGAACATCGACTTCCACCACATCGGGAAACAAGAGGCTCAAAGTGCCTGATTGTTAACTGACTGATTTTTTAAGCCGGCCTCTGTGCCGGCTTTTTTATTTTTTAACCGCCATAGTCAAAGCCATTTCACAGAGCTGCTCCAGATCCAGACGACCCTCAGGGTCATACCAGACTTTCACCCAGGAAATAGCACCTCGCAGAAACTGCCTGAGTATATGCGGATCGATCGCCAGCAAACCTTCTTTTTCACACGCCTCCAGACTATTCAACCATAGCCTTTCATACTGATCCCGCAGCTCCAGAATATCTTCCTGGCTCTCTTCAGTCAGCGAGCGCCATTCGGACAAAAGCAGGGACATGGCTTCCCCGGTATCGCCTATTATGGATTCAATCTCACATCGAATCAGTGCCAGCACCTGCTGCTCGGGATTCGTTGTTAGCGACAGAGCTTCCTGCATACGAGCAGTGTTGATATGAATGGTTTCAACCAGAACGGCTTTTAAAATCGCCTCTTTATTGGGGTAGTGATAGAAAAGGCTGCCAGACTGAATTCCTAAAGCCTTGGCAAGCTCTCTCACTGTCGTACGTTCGTAGCCTCTCTCAACAAACAGATGGGCAGCCGTTCTCAGCAAACGCCCCTTGGCACTGCCAGGAGCATTGATAACTTTTTGATCCGCCAGCGTCTGCAGAACAGAAGACATTTCACTCACAAATTCGACCTGAATCCGTACTCAAAACTGAGAGCAATACAGTATAAAAACTGTGTCGCTCACCCCAAACCACAAAAACCGAACGCATCATAGATGCAGGATTTTCATGGTTAATAGTCAATCTTTAATTTGCCAACCAAGCGCTTGCTTGGTAATTTAAATATACCCCTTGTATGAGCAGGATGCCAGTGGCACCCGAGCAGTTAATAATGAATTCAAACAGCCTTGAGCCTATAAAAAGCAACGATAAAACGATTCGCATTGGTTGTGCCTCGGCCTTCTGGGGCGACACCAGCACCGCCGCCCATCAGCTGGTGACCAAAACGCCGCTGGATTACCTGGTCTTTGATTATCTGGCCGAAGTCACTATGTCCATCATGGCTGGGGCTCGCATGAAAAATCCTGATATGGGTTATGCCCCGGATTTTGTTCAGGTACTGACACCACTCCTTGAGCCCATTGCTCAAAAAAATATAAAGGTCATCAGTAACGCAGGTGGCATTAATCCTCTGGCCTGCAGGGATGCACTCTGCAAAGTTATTTCAGAAGCGGGCCTGTCACTGAAAGTAGCCGTTGTCACCGGCGATAATCTCCTCAATCAACAACAGCATTTTCGGGATCAGAAGCTGACAGAAATGTTCAGTCAGGCTCCTATGCCAGACAGCTTCATCAGTCTGAATGCTTACCTCGGCTATGAAGGAATCAGTGCCGCACTGGCGGCAGGTGCGGATATAGTCATCACTGGTCGTATAGTAGACAGCGCTGTTGTGACGGGCGCTCTGGCCTGGGAGTTTGGCTGGAAGCCTACCGATTACGACCAACTGGCTCAGGCCAGCCTGGCAGGCCATGTCATAGAGTGCGGAACCCAATGCACGGGGGGAAACTTCACTGACTGGAGCACAGTTTCCGGTTTTGAAGACATGGGATTCCCGGTCATAGAGTGCCATGAAGACGGTCACTTCGAAGTAACCAAACCGGAAGAAACCGGTGGTCTGGTCAATACAGGTACAGTTTCAGAACAGATTCTCTATGAAATTGATAATCCACGGCACTATTTGCTGCCGGATGTCGTCTGTGATTTTTCACAGGTCACACTTGAAGAAACCGGAAAAAACCGGGTAGCGGTCATGGGAGCCAAAGGTTATGCACCTTCTGGTTACTACAAGGTTTCAGGAACCTGGATTGATGGTTTCCGCTGTGTTGCCAATCTGTTGATAGGGGGCGTTGAAGCAGCCGCAAAAGCAGAATCTGTAGCGGAAGGCATTTTGGCTAAATGTCGTCATCTGTTTGCCCATAGAGGCATGGCCGACTTCACCCGAACCCGTATCGATGCTCTGGGTGCCGGAGCTCTCCAACAGACGCAGAGTAATGACAGCGGCTTCAGAGAAGTGGTCATGCGCATTGCCGTCACTCATCCTGACAAAAAAGCTCTGGTTCTGTTTTCAAAAGAAATAGCTCAGGCGGCTACCGCCATGGCTTCAGGAATTGCTGGCAGTGTTACCGGAGGGCGCCCTTCAGTTTCACCTCGAATCTGCCTTTACTCCTTGTTGATTCCAAAGAGTGACATATCCGTAGATCTGTCGCTGGATGATGAAAGCATTCCTGTCTCTATCCACTCTTCTTCAAACTCTTTAATACTAGAAGAGCAACCTGAGTGGCCCATTGAAGATATTTCTTCAGACTCTGACTGGCCAACTGTGCCTCTGGCAAAACTGTCCTGGTGTCGAAGTGGCGATAAGGGCAACCATGCCAACATCGGTGTCATTGCCCGGCAGTCTGACTATGTCCCCTACATTGCTTCTGCACTGACGGAAAAGACTATAGCCAACCGTATGTCGCATGTTCTGGATGATCCTGACAGTGATGTTTCACGCTGGTATCTACCCGGATTGAATGCATTCAACTTCCTGCTGAGAAACAGCCTGGGCGGTGGCGGCATAGCCAGCCTCAATCCAGACCCACAGGGCAAGACCTATGCCCAGCAGATTCTGGCTTATCCTGTACCGGTACCACCTGCTCTGGCTCAAAAGCTTTCCAGATAAGCCATGAGAATAAATAAGCCAAACCATTCAAGATCAGTAAAGACAGGAAACTCAATGAGCTTTGCTTCGATTTTCAGACAAGATCTGTTCCATAACAAAAATATCATTGTTACCGGTGGTGGCAGTGGCATTGGACGCTGCACTGCCCACGAGCTAAGCGCTCTGGGTGCCCACGTTATTCTGGTAGGTAGAAAACTGGACAAGCTCGAAAAAGTCCAGCGAGAAATTACTGAAGACGGTGGCAGTGCATCCACTCAGGCCTGTGATATCCGGGACGAGGAAGGGGTTACGGCTCTGGTCAGCCGAGTAGTTTCTGAGAAAGGTGCCATTCATGGACTGGTCAATAATGCCGGCGGCCAGTTTCCCTCTCCCTTGGAACACATCAGCAAAAACGGCTTTGAAGCGGTGGTTCGAACCAACCTGATCGGTGGCTTTTTGATGGCCAGAGAAGTCTTCAAGCAGTCCATGCAGGAACACGGTGGCAGCGTCGTCAATATCATTGCCGACAACTGGGGCGGCATGCCGGGCATGGGGCATTCCGGAGCTGCCAGAGCAGGCATGGATAATTTCACTAAAACGGCAGCCTATGAGTGGGGTAGAAGCGGTGTCAGGGTCAATGCCGTTGCCCCTGGCTGGATTGCTTCCAGTGGCATGGATACTTATGACGATACCACCAAGAATATGCTCTCCCAGCTCTATCAGCATGTTCCCCTCAAACGTATGGGAACCGAGTCGGAAGTCAGCGCTGCTATCTGTTTTCTGTTGAGTGAGGCTGCGACTTTTATCAGTGGTTCAACGCTGAGAATTGACGGTGCCGCTTCCCAGGGTAATAACAGCTGGCCACTGCCCAAAGCTAAGAACAATGAGCCATTTGACGGTTTTCACCGTTCCAACCCACCTGAGTGGGTCACGGAAAAATACACCGATTCCAATAACTAATGATTTTAAACGTTCAGGACTGCTGACGAGGTCCCCTATCACCATGGCTATTATCGAATCCAGCATCAACACCGGCTCTGAAAGCTTTGCAGTCAATGCCGATTGGATGTCAGAAAAAGTCAGAGAATTTCAGGCTATAGAACAACTGGTCGTCGATACTGCGGGCAAAAAGCGCGAAGCTTTGGCCAAACTCGACAAACTGCTGCCCAGAGAGCGGCTTCATTGCCTGTTGGATCCAGGTGCACCGTTTATAGAACTGGGTTCTCTGGTTGGCTACAAAATGTACGACGACAAAGACGGCAGCAGTGCCGGAGGTGGCTTTATTGCCGGCATTGGTTATGTGTCAGGCGTCCGATGTCTGGTGCAGGTCAACAACTACTCCGTCAAGGGTGGAACCTTCTCACCTATAGGTTTGGAGAAAACCATTCGGGCGCAAAAAATCGCCCTCGAAAACAGACTGCCGATCATCAACCTGCTGGAAAGTGGCGGAGCCAACCTCAACTATGCAACAGAATCTTTTGTACGGGGAGCCAACGGCTTTGCTAATCAGGCTCGACTGTCAGCAGCCGGCATTCCTCAAATTACTGTCGTGCATGGTAATGCGACAGCCGGCGGAGCTTATCAGGCAGGGCTATCCGACTACCTGATTCTGGTGCGTAACAAGAGCAAGATATTCCTGGCAGGCCCTCCTCTCTTGAAAGCCGCCACGGGGGAAATTGCTGACGATGAAGAGCTGGGTGGAGCGGATATGCACTCTGATGTCGCTGGTACTGGCGAGTACCTGGCAGAAAACGATGCCGATGGCATTCGTATTGCCCGTGAAGTAATGACCACCCTGAACTGGGAACCTTTGTCGAAAGATCAGAAGCCGTTCAAAGAGCCTCTCTACAGTCCGGATGAATTGATTGGCATTGTGCCATCTGATCCCAAGACGCCTTATGACGTTAAAGAGCTGGTTGCTCGAATCGTCGACGGCTCTGAATTCATGGAGTTCAAGCCAGGATTCGATCAAGGCACTATCTGTGGACATTGCCGTATTGAAGGGCTGCCTGTAGGCATCATTGGTAATAACGGCCCGATCACTCCCAAGGGAGCCAATAAAGCCTCTCAATTTATTCAGCTCTGTGAACAAAGCAACACCGCTTTGCTATTCCTTCACAACACCACAGGCTTTCTGGTCGGTACTGAAACCGAGCAAAATGGCGTCGTTAAGCACGGTTCTAAAATGATACAGGCCGTCGCCAATGCCAGAGTTCCCAAAATCAGTATTGTTGTTGGTGGCTCTTATGGTGCAGGTAACTACGCGATGTGTGGCCGTGGCCTTGATCCTCATTTCATATTTGCCTGGCCATCTGCCAGAACAGCCATCATGGGTGGAGAACAAGCTGGCATGGTGCTGCGCATCGTGGCGGAAGAGAAAGCCCGCAAGGCCGGTGTAGAACCCGATCAACAGCAGCTGGAACAGATGGAACAAAACACAGCCAACTTCCTGAACCAGAGCGCTACAGCACTCTTTGGTACCGCCAGACTCTGGGATGACGGCCTGATTGATCCCAGAGACAGCCGCCAGCTACTGGGCTTCTTGCTGGACATCTGTCGTGAAGGCGAGCAACGACAGACTCACGCAATCACTTTTGGGGCAGCCCGCTTTTAAACGAATCGACAGACATGAGCCTCAAATGCAGCACCCCCTGGGTCCATAAGAATAACTGATATCCCAAGCTGCATTTTCACAATATAAGCAGAATACCGGAGCACCTGATGAGATTTACTGAGGAACACAACGAAATACGCCGCACCATGGCGCAGGTTATTGAAAAAGAGATCAACCCTTACGTTGAACAATGGGAAGAAGAAGGAATTTTCCCTGCACATGATCTCTTTAAAAAGCTGGGTAGCTTAGGCCTGCTGGGCGTCTCCAAACCCGTTGCCTATGGCGGCCTGGGACTGGATTACAGCTATGAAGCTCTGGTGGCCGAAGAACTGGGTGCCATTCATTGTGGCAGTATCCCAATGGCGATCGGTGTTCAGACTAATATGGCCACCCCCGCTCTGGCACGGTATGGCAGCGATGCATTGCGTGATGAATTCCTGACACCCGCCATTGCCGGTGATCAGGTAGCCAGTATTGCCGTCAGTGAACCCGGTGCAGGCTCAGATGTTGCTTCAATCAAAACAGAAGCCAGAAAAGACGGCGATGACTATGTGATCAACGGCAGCAAAATGTGGATCACCAACTCTACTCAGGCAGATTACCTGTGTGTGCTGGCTAATACCTCTGATGATGCCAGACACATCAACAAATCACTGATTATCGTGCCCACCAACACCCAGGGCGTCGAAGTTTCTCCACGCCTGAACAAGCTGGGTATGCGCTCTTCCGATACCGCCCAGATCTTCTTTGACGATGTTCGCGTCCCCCAGCGTTATCGTATCGGAGCAGAAGGTCAGGGGTTCACCATGCAAATGCAGCAGTTTCAGGAAGAGCGCCTGTTCTGTGTAGCCAGCATGCTGAAAACCCTGGATCTCTGCGTCAATGAAACCGCTGACTACTGCTACGAACGAAAAGCCTTTGGTAAACCTCTGCTGGACAACCAGTACCTTCACTATCGCCTGGCAGAACTTCAGACCGAGACCGAAATTGTCAGAGCCGCTCTTTATCAAGCCGTAGAACAATATGTTGAGGGCGAAGATGTCACCAAGTTAGCTTCCATGCTGAAGCTGAAAACCGGTCGTCTGGCCCGTCAGGTTACTGATGGCTGCCTGCAGTTTTGGGGCGGCATGGGTTACATGTGGGACAACCGGGTTTCCCGCTTCTATAGAGACTCCCGCCTGATGTCCATTGGTGGTGGTGCCGACGAAGTCATGCTGGGCATTATCTGCAAATATCTGGGACTACAGCCTGGCCAGAAAAGAGCCGGTCAGAAAAGAGGCTAATGTCGTATGAAACTGTCTGGTTTTGAAACGCTGGAACTGAGCCTGGAAACAGGCACTCTTTTAGTTAACCTGAATCGCCCTGAAGCCCGTAATGCGCTCAGTGATCCAATGATTGATGAGCTGATGGAAGTATTTGGCCAGCTCGAAGGCAACCGCTCTGTTCGAGCCGTTGTACTGCGTGGCAATGGCGGCCATTTCTGTGCCGGTGCTGACCTGAAAAGTATGAATTCAGCAAACCGCGAGTCCGAAAGCGCCTTCAAGAGCAATCGCAGGTTTGGTGATTTGATCACTGCCGTCAGTCATCTTGAGCAGGTCGTGATTGCAGCAATTGAAGGCGCAGTCATGGGAGGAGGCTTTGGCATGGTTTGCGTTTCTGACTTTGCCATCAGCACTGCTACAGCAAAATTCGGTATGCCGGAAACCACTCTGGGTATTCCGCCGGCTCAAATCGCGCCCTTTGTTGTCCATCGCATTGGCATTACCCAGGCTCGTCGACTGGCCCTGATGGGAGAAAGGATTTCCGGTTCTGAAGCCTGTGAGTTGGGCATCGTCCATCAGTGCGTGGATTCATCAGCAGCGCTTGATGCCGCTGTTCAAGAGGCCATCAGACGAGTCAGTCGCTGTGCACCGGAAGCCAACGCTATGACCAAGGCCCTGATGCTATCGATTGCCGGACAACCTTCTGAAGAATCTCTGGATCATGCTGCCCGATTATTTTCCAGTGCAGTAACCAGTGAAGAAGGTCTTGAGGGTATTCAGGCCTTCAAAGAAAAACGAGCGCCAAAATGGTCGGCCTGATCAATAAAAACCGGTTCCTTCAGCGTATGAAAAAGCATAATCGAGAAACGCCATGCCCTCATTAAACAAAATTCTTGTTGCCAACCGTGGCGAGATTGCTGTGCGGGTTATTCGCACTGCCAAGGCCATGGGATACAAAACAGTCGCCGTCTACAGCGCAGCGGATCATGACGCACTGCATACGACTCTCGCCGATGAAGCCGTAATGATAGGCGCTCCAGAAGTTTCTGCTTCTTACCTGAATCAGGAATCAGTGCTGGCTGCAGCCAAAACCACCGGAGCCGATGCAATCCATCCTGGTTACGGTTTTCTATCTGAAAATACCGACTTCTCGGCAGCCTGCGCTCGCTCAGGTATTACTTTTATTGGCCCGGATGCCAAAGCCATTGAGCTGATGGGCAACAAACGTCAGGCCAAAATCGCCATGCTGAGAGCCGGCGTTCCATGCATTCCCGGTTATGAGGGGGCTGATCAGAGTGATGAAACCCTGCAATCAGAAGCCAGAAGAATGGGCTTCCCGGTGATGGTCAAGGCTACCGCCGGTGGCGGTGGTCGGGGTATGCGTCAGGTTGACGACGAAGCTTCTCTGTTGGAAAACCTGAAGTCCGCTCGCTCTGAAGCCAGCAATGCCTTTGGCAGCGGCGAACTGATTCTGGAAAAAGCCATTGTTGAACCCAGACACATTGAAATTCAGGTGTTTGCCGACCGCCAGGGTCATTGCATTTATCTGGGGGAAAGGGATTGCTCTATCCAGAGACGATTCCAGAAAGTGGTCGAAGAATCCCCTTCTCCCTTTATGACCGAGTCACTCCGTCAACAAATGGGTGAAGCCGCTGTCCGTGCCGCATTGAGTTGCGATTATGTAGGTGCAGGTACTGTTGAGTTTTTAGTAGATCGGGACCGCAACTTCTACTTTCTGGAAATGAACACCCGGCTTCAGGTCGAGCATCCGGTGACTGAACTGGTGGCAGGTGTTGATTTGGTAGCCTGGCAGATTATGGTCGCTGAAGGTCAACCTCTACCTTTAGATCAGGAGCAGGTGAGCTTGAATGGCCACGCTATTGAAGTTCGTCTCTACGCTGAAGACCCTGCAGACAATTTCCTGCCTCAAACTGGCCGGATTCTTGACTGGCAACCTCCGGGTCAGGTGCGTGTTGACCATGGTATACAAACTGGCCAGACGGTATCGCCCTTTTATGACCCGATGTTGGCAAAAGTAATCGCCCATGGCAGCAATCGGGAAACAGCGCGCCGCAAACTGATTTGCGCCCTGGAGGATATGAAACTGCTGGGGGTCAAACATAACCAGCACTTCCTCAACCAAATACTAAAAGAACCAGCTTTTGCTGAGGGTCAGGCCACAACCGCCTTTCTTGATCAGCACTTCACAGACAATGCCTTCTACCCGTCAGAAGACGTTTTACTGGAAAGTTCAGCTCTGGCCGCACTGCTATTCTTCCACCTGGAAAACCCGGGGCACGACAAAGGAAAAGTATGGGGAGCTACTCGCTTTACCCCCTGGTCCTACCAGCTGCACTGCGACACAAGCGGCAATGAACAGGATTTTCCAGTCTCACTGACGGTAACCGGGAAGAATCATTATAAAATCCAGTCCGGTGGTCAGGAGTATGTTCTAGACCTGTTGTCTATCGACGAACAGTGCATGAAGTATTCCGTTGATGACCTGACTCATTATTGTCATTTTGTTCTTTCAGACAGCCAGCTTCATCTCTCCACCCTGCAGGGAAATACGCTCTGGCAGAATCAGACACACGCTCCCGCTCAGTCATCAGAACAATCTGGCGATGGTCGAGTTCTGGCTTCCATGGATGGCGTCATCATCGATGTTCTGGCCAAACCGGGGGATTGGGTGGAAGTGGGTCAAACCGTCATGGTACTTGAAGCCATGAAGATGGAACATGCCTTGAAAGCTCGGGTATCCGGCACGGTGGGTACCGTTTCTTCTGCGGCTGGTGATCAGGTGAAAACCCGACAATGCCTTCTGGAAATTGAAGCAGCGGAGGCCGATTCGTGAGCCTTTCTTACTTTAGCGAAGAGCATCAGGCAGTCCGTGAAACGGCTCGCAAGTTCACCGAAAAAGAAATTCTCCCTTATATTGATGAATGGGAAGAGTCTGGAGGCATTCCCAGAGAATTGTTTTTGAAAGCTGGAAGAACCGGTCTTCTGGGGATGGGCTATGACGAACAATATGGTGGAACACCCGGAGATATTTTCCACGCCATTGCCATTAATGAAGAGCTGATGCGGGCCGGTTCAGGGGGACTGGTCGCAGGTCTTCAATCTCTTAACATAGGGTTACCGCCAGTCCATCGCTGGGGCTCAGACGCCCTGAAGCAACGAGTTATTCCAGACGTTCTGGCAGGAAAAAAATTGCCTGTCTGGCCATCACAGAACCTGCTGCAGGTTCTGATGTTGCAGGTATCAGAACCCGTGCCAAACGGGTTAACGTAGATGGCAAACAGTTCTACAAGATTAATGGCAGCAAGATGTTCATCACCAGTGGCGTGATTGCTGATTACTACACCGTCGCCGTACGTACGGGTGAAGAAGGCTATGGTGGTATCAGTTTGATATTGATTAGACGGGGCACCGAAGGTTTCTCGGTGGGTCGAAGCCTGAAAAAGATGGGATGGTGGGCCTCCGATACTGCAGAGCTGTTCTTTAACGATTGCCTGGTACCGGAAGAAAACCTCATTGGTCAGGAAAACCAGGGGTTTTACTGCATCATGAGCAATTTCCAGCCAGAACGTATTTCTCTGGCGGTAATGGCCAATATGACTTCAGAGATGGCTTTGAAAGCCTGCCTGGACTACATCAAAGATCGTAAAACCTTTGGCAGTGCACTTAAGGATCACCAAGTCATACGACACAAACTGGCCATCATGGCCAGTAAGCTTGAGGCCAGCAGAGAGTTCACCTATCGAATTGCAGCGCGCTACCAAGCCGGTGAAGACGTCAGCATGGAAGTGTCCATGGCAAAAAATATTGCTACCGACACCAGTGACCACATCACTTACCAGGCTACTCAGATTTTTGGTGGTATGGGCTTTATGCGGGAATCAACCGTCGAGCGTCTCTATCGGGATAACCGGATACTCTCAATCGGTGGCGGTACCTATGAGATCATGAACGAAGTGATCGCGAAAAATCTTGGACTCTGAAAGTAGGGAAGAATAGAGGAAGAATAGAGGAAGAATAGAGGAAGAAAGTAGCAGAAAAGAAAAAGCGGATTGGTTTATAGGCTGTGTGGAGTATTGCTTTATAGCTCTTCCATGATTCCGGTTCGCTCGTGCTGCTTTTGCAGTTCTTCTCAGCTTTCCGGCTTCCATATTGGTTGCTACACCACTTGAAACACCCTGTAAACCAATCCGCTTGTACGGACATCGACCTTTATTATTATTGTTATTTCGGTCGATTCGTCTGCCTTGTTATTATTTTTATTAGCGGCAGTTTTTTGTTAGTTGATCACATATATACAATCGCTGTGCCAACTTTTTGAAAAACCTCTGAAGCCCTTGCGATACGTACTATCCGAAAAACAACGCTACACACACCTAACCTTTACACTCTCTTTAAACTGTTACCCCCACACTGTCAGTGTGTAACCAGGAAGCAGTTTCGTAACAAGCGCTCGCCTTAAAGGAGCCATTCTTCAGGTGTCGACCACATTTTTTTCTGCCCAAGGACTAAACTGGCTACTGAGTCGAATGTTGTTCCCATGGTGTTAAATGCTGTCGTTTCCCCATCAGTTCCAACTCACTCTCCCAGAATGGGTTTCCTCCGAGCTGGAAAAACACCCTGAATATATCCCCGGCCTTGAGGATCGAATGTCTCTGATCATTCAACTTTCTGAACTAAACATAATGCACGACACTGGTGGACCGTTTGCCGCAGGTGTCTTTGAAAAAGAGTCAGGCCGACTGATCAGTGTGGGGGTCAATCGGGTTGTTGAGCAACAATGCTCCTCTGCTCATGCCGAAGTTATGGCTATCTCGCTGGCTCAGCAAGCCATCCGTCACTGGGACCTTGGCAACAGTGAGCAACCTGTTCATCAGCTGGTTGTGAACTGGCGACCCTGTGCCATGTGTTACGGCGCTACACTGTGGTCAGGTATACGCTCACTCGCTATTGCTGGCTCAGGCCCAGAACTGGAAGCAATCGCCGGGTTTGACGAAGGGCCGCTATCAACACAATGGCAGGAGCAACTCGAACTAAGAGGCATTGAAGTGATCAACAACGTGCTGACTCAGGAAGCTATAGCTGTATTCAAAGAGTTTCGGGCACGCAAAAAACGGGTATACAACAGTCGTCAGTCACGATGAGGTAATGAAAGAATTGGGGGAATATCAGAGAACAGCTAAGGGAGATAAAGATAAGCGGATTGGTTTGCAGGCTGTGTGGATAATTGCTTTATTATCCTTCCATGTTTACCGGGATGCTCGCGTTGCTTTTGCAATTCTTCTCAGCTCCGGTTTCCCTGTTGGTTGCTACACCACAAAAAAACACCCTGTAAACCAATCCGCTTGTACGGTCATCGACTTTTATTATTGTTATTGTTATTGTTTGTCGACTCATCTGCCTCATTATTATTGTTATTTGCGGCAGTTTTTCTTGTTTTCGAACTTATATATACAATCGGTGTGCCAACTTTTTAAAAAACGTCTACACCACCCGATATACGTACAATCCAGAACATAAGTCACATGGCGTAAGTAATTTTATCTAATCCAAATGTGTTACTTGTGGGGGATAGTCGCGTAACAGTGGGATATTGACGTAACATTTACAAATCGCTTTTAGCCGAAGGCGCCGCAGTTCCCGCTCTATAGAAGCCTGAAACTGCGGCTTTTATGCCCGTTACTCAGAAGTGCTCAAGATGAATACATCTGGATTGGAGTGAATCCGGGCTTTTAAAAACTCACATCCCGTATTCTGAAAATATTGGCTTCCCCACTCAAAGGAAATCCTTTCACTTCAGGTTTAACCAACCGGTTTCTAACGCCGTGAAAAATTGGAATGCCCGGCACATCTTCTGCCAGCATCGCTTCCAGTTCCTGGAATGCCTGCTGCCGGAACTTTTTGTGCTCTGGTGTCAGCTTGCCAGTACAGGCTTTTTCCAGCAGTGCGTCATACTGTGGGTTGTTATATTTTGCGTCGTTAAATGGATCATCAGACTGGTAGATTTTAAGCACGTAACAGGGTTCTGGATCGGTGACTACCCAGGTTTTTCGAGACAACTCATACTTACCCTGAGCTATGTCTGCCAACATACTGTTGAACTCCATATTCCGGAGTTTGGTTTTAACCCCCAGACTTCGTTTCCACATATCACTGATCGCCAGAGCGATCTGCCTATGCGATTCCCGTGTGTTATACAGCATCTCTACTTCAAGACCGCCTTTCTCGAAGCCGGCCTTTTTAAACAGTTCACGGGCCTTCTCAACCCTGGCTTTTTGCCCTATTGTTTTAAAAAAAGTGTCAGGAGCGATAAAGTCCTTTGATCGGGTCGGGACAGAATGGAATGCCGGACTTTCACCCTGCTTGGTAATCAGTCTCGTGATCACGTCTCGATCTATTGCCAGGGCAAGCGCCTGCCTCAGGTGTTTGTTAGAAAACTTTGGGTCTTCCATATTGAACTGTTGACATCCTCCCCGCCCTAAAGGACGGGGATTCCTACAGCTAGACGGTCATGCCCGACCGCAAGAATGTTTCTTGCTGCGTTTACGTCACGCAGATGTTCAGCTCCGCACTCTGAACAGACC
>NZ_JBPCXO010000448.1:0-22927 GCF_051008435.1 Endozoicomonas sp.
AATGGGTCTGTTCAGAGTGCGGAGCTGAACATCTGCGTGACGTAAACGCAGCAAGAAACATTCTTGCGGTCGGGCATGACCGTCTAGCTGTAGGAATCCCCGTCCTTTAGCGCGGGGAGGATGTCAATCATGACTATGACAGAAAAAGGTTCTCCGATAGAATGCAGCCTTTGCGGGGAGGAGCTTAGCTACTGACAGGCGCAGCGTCTGATGCATGACTTCAATCAACCAATAACGACTCTGCATACACCATCAGCCCGAAAAAATGACACTCATTTATAAAGACTATTCTGGCCCTTTACCCAGCCCTCTTCCCGATGAAGTTGCAGTTTCGCTCAGTTATAACGGAATCAGTCATGCAGTGATGGTGGCTTCTGATAATGACCTGGAAGATTTTGCCCTGGGTTTTACCCTCAGTGAAGGGCTGGTTAGCCATTCAGATCATATTTATTCAATCAGCTCTACCCAGACCGATCTGGGTTTTGTTCTGGAAATAAAGATTGCCCAACGGGATTTTCAAAATCT
This sequence comes from Endozoicomonas sp., assembly GCF_051008435.1. Lineage (GTDB taxonomy): Bacteria > Pseudomonadota > Gammaproteobacteria > Pseudomonadales > Endozoicomonadaceae > Endozoicomonas_A. The sequence continues at coordinate 526 of NZ_JBPCXO010000448.1, forward strand.
GAAAAAACGGCGGCGAAACCTTCAGGGGCGAAGTGGCTGTGGTCTTTGCGGTCATGAATCACTGGAATCCACATTCTCTCCGTTGGCTTTATTGCCTGGCAGCGCTTTGCCTCCTGGAGAGAATCTGCAAGGGATTCGTCAACGGATCAGGGACTGGCAGCCATTGGGGGCCGATTCAGGTGCATTACACGCTGCGGCTTTGTTAAACCAAACGGGTGATATCATTCTCTGCCGTGAAGATATTGGACGTCATAATGCACTGGATAAATTATTGGGGGCCGCTATAAAACAATCAGTAGATCTGTCCAGTAGCTGTATCGTAATGACCAGTCGCTGCAGCATAGAGCTGGTTAGAAAAGCGGTTCGATGTCGTTTGGGAACGCTTGTGACACTGGCAGCACCTTCATCTCTTTCAGTGGCCACCGCCAGAACCCATCATCTGAACCTTATTCATATTTCAAGGCAGGGCGAAGCCCGCCTTTACAGTAAAGGAGCCTGATCGAGGATAGAGAGCCTGCCGTTCTAATGGACCTGCAGCTCAAGCAATATTCTCGGTCAGGCTCCCGGAGAAGAGTCTAATGACTGACAGGAATACCGAGAGCGCTAAAAAGCTCAAACCTTATACAAGGTCTGCAGGTGGCTGGGGAGCTCTGGCCAGTACCGGTAAACATCTGCTGAAAAGTGAAAATGCCGTTAAAAATATCCGTACCCTGTTGAAAACCAATCAGGATAACGGTTTCGATTGCCCAGGTTGCGCCTGGGGTGAGGACGGAGAAGATAAAGTCTTCCGTTTTTGTGAAAACGGCGCCAAGGCTGTTAACTGGGAAGCCACTTCACGAAAAGTAGGGCCAGAATTTTTTTCCCGCCACAGTGTCAGCTGGCTCCGTGAACAGAGTGATTACTTTCTTGAGTATCAGGGGCGATTGACTCATCCCATGCGTTACAACAGGGAAGATGATCGTTATGAAGACGTTAGTTGGTCAGAAGCCTTTGACCTGATTGGCAACACCCTTAATGGTCTGGAGCATCCGAACGAAGCTGAGTTTTACACGTCGGGCCGTGCCAGTAATGAAGCTGCTTTTCTGTATCAACTGTTTGTCCGTAGCTTTGGCGCCAATAACTTTCCTGATTGTTCCAATATGTGCCATGAGGCTACTAGCGTTGCTCTGGCACAGTCCATCGGTGTTGGCAAAGGAACCGTCAGTATTCATGATTTTGAAAAAGCGGATGCCATCTTTATCTTTGGTCAGAACCCTGGCACTAACCATCCCAGAATGCTGGATGTGCTGTACAAGGCTTCGCGTCGGGGAGCAAAAATCGTCAGCTTCAACCCACTTAAAGAGAGAGGGCTGGAGCGATTTACCAATCCCCAGAATGCCATGGAGATGTTGACGGACGGGTCTACGCCTATTTCCGGACTTTATCTCACGCCAAATCTGGGCGGTGATATGGCGGCGGTTCGAGGTATGGTAAAAGCCATGCTGACTGAGGACAGGGCAGCTCGAAAAGCGGGTCACCAGCCGGTGTTTGATGATGAGTTCCTGTCAGCTCATACAACGGGTTTGGATGAGTATCTGGAACAGGTTGATAACACATCCTGGGATTTTATTGTTGAGCAATCGGGGCTGAGTCAGTCTGCACTGGAAGAAGCTGCTGCAGTTTATAGTCAGGCTGAGCGGGCTATCTGTACCTGGGCTATGGGAATCACCCAGCATCGACACTCAGTGGCTACTGTCTTCGAAATCACTAACCTGCTGTTGCTCAGAGGCAATATGGGTAAGCCAGGAGCAGGTGCCTGTCCGGTTCGGGGTCACAGTAATGTTCAGGGTGATCGCACCATGGGGATTGATGAGAAGCCTGCAGAGGCTTTTCTTCAGAGGATGGATCAGGCCTTTGGCATGGAGTTTCCCCGGGAGCATGGCCATAACACGGTGCAATCCATCCGTGCCATGCTGGAAGGTCAAAGTAAGGTTTTCATTGGTCTGGGCGGAAATTTTGCGGCCGCAACCCCGGATACCCAGCTGACAGAAAAAGCATTGAGCCAGTGCCTTTTGACAGTCAATATCGCCACCAAGTTGAATCGCAGTCATCTTATTACGGGCAAAGAGTCTCTTATTCTTCCTTGCCTGGGACGTACGGAAGAGGATCTGCAGCTATCGGGAAGGCAGTCCATTACGGTGGAGGACTCTTTCAGTATGGTGCACGCCTCGGGTGGAGTTTTGAAGCCAGCATCCGATCAGTTAAAGTCTGAGCCGGAAATTGTTGCCGGTATGGCTCAGGCGACATTGGCCGCAAAACCCGTCGATTGGCAGAGGCTGGTGGAAGACTATGATCTGATAAGAGAGCTGATCGAAAAGGTCATTCCCGGCTTTACTGACTTTAACAGACGCCTCGGACAACCCGGAGGATTTTATCTGGGTAATTCAGCCCGAGACCTGGCCTGGAGTACACCAGAAGGTAAAGCGGTTATCGTGTCCCGGCCATTACCAGAGTCCATCATTCCTGCCTCTGTGATAGAGTTGACCGATCAGACAATATTTGTTTTGCAGACATTACGTTCCCATGATCAGTACAACACGACGATTTATGGTATGGATGACCGCTACCGTGGCGTCTACGGTCAGAGGCGGGTGTTGATGATGTCTGCAGAAGATATTCGTGACCTGGGGCTGGAGAATGAAGATCGCATTTCCATACGATCGCTCTGGCCAGATCAGGTAAAAAGGCAAGTAGATGATTTTGTTTTAATGGAATATGACCTCCCCCGGGGGAATGTGGCAGCCTATTACCCTGAAACTAACCCCCTTGTTCCTCTGGACAGTGTGGGGGAGTTTAGTGACACGCCTACCTCAAAATCAATACCGGTTGTTATAGAGAAGTACTGCGATAATGGTACTATTGCTGTTGGCTCCTGATGGATCTGAAAAATAAGCGTTTAAAGAGCCTGAAGTTTGGGCTTTTGTTTATAAAGTGTGAATAGCATGTAATTATTGAATGGGGCATCAGGCTGCAAAACTGATTCGAAAAAAATGAAACGTAAGTTCAAAAGTTATCACTTTATTTCCGAATTATGAATGGCGGCCATTGAGAACAAAGGCCATCTGGATTACGTTAATCAACGGTCTGTGTTAAATGGCTTGTGTGGCAACCCCCCCATTTGGCCCTGAATTGCCCCGGCTTGACCAATGTTGTTTGCGGAATTGCTGCTTGCTCTGAGTACTGTGCATTGATAGAGTTTGCGGCATTTACAGAAAGCCTTGAATCAAGGTAATACAGAAAATGCTGAAAAGGTTACGGGGTTTGTTTTCAAGCGATTTGTCAATCGACTTGGGAACAGCTAATACATTGGTCTATGTCCGCGAAAAGGGAATAGTCCTGAATGAGCCATCAGTGGTGGCCATTCGAAACCTGGGAACTCAGAAAAGCGTGGTGGCAGTCGGTGCTGATGCCAAGCGTATGCTGGGAAGAACCCCGGGAAATATCACTGCCATCCGTCCCATGAAGGATGGTGTGATTGCAGACTTTGATGTCTGTGAGCGTATGCTTCAGCATTTTATTAATAAGGTGCATGAGAACAGCTTTATTCAGCCCAGTCCGCGAGTGCTGGTCTGTGTCCCCTGTAAATCCACTAAAGTGGAGCGCAGGGCGATTCGTGAGTCTGTTCTGGGTGCAGGTGCCCGTGAAGTTTACCTCATTGAAGAACCTATGGCAGCAGCTATTGGTGCCGGTCTGCCGGTTGAAGAAGCCAGTGGTTCCATGGTTGTAGATATCGGTGGTGGTACCACTGAGATCGCTATTATCTCTTTGAGCGGTGTCGTTTACTCCGAATCTGTCAGAGTGGGCGGTGACCGTTTTGACGATGCTATTGTGACTTACGTTCGTCGCAACTACGGCAGCCTGATTGGTGACTCTACTGCAGAGCGCATCAAGCAGGAGATTGCTATTGCCTATCCCAGCGATGAGCTGATGGAAATAGATGTCCGTGGTCGTAACCTTGCGGAAGGCATACCTCGCAGTTTCACTCTGAACAGCGGTGAAATTCTGGATGCTCTGCAGGAATCCCTGAGTGCGATTGTTCAGGCGGTTAAAAGCGCCCTGGAGCAATCGCCTCCGGAACTGGCGTCAGATATTGCCGAGCGAGGCCTTGTGCTGACCGGTGGTGGTGCTCTGCTGCGTGATCTGGACAAACTGATCAGTGAGGAGACCGGCCTGCCTGTATTGGTAGCCGAAGATCCATTGACCTGTGTTGCCCGTGGCGGTGGTCGAGCACTGGAGATGATGGACAAACATCGCATGGATTTACTGTCCACGGACTGATTGCTTTTTCTTGATCAGGCTCCAAAGATAGTTATTCCAGCTTAATAACAGGTCAAGCGGTTTCCGCCTGGCCTGTTGTTTGTAATGAAACCTGTATTTTTATCCTGTCTGAAGATAAACAGCTAGAAGATAAACAGTTAATAGTTACTTCCGCTCCGGGCTGAGTATGTTTTAATAGTGATAGGCAGTCATGTATTCCATGAGTGTTCTTTGTTTGTTTGCAAATGAAGAAGTGTTTTTGTGGGTACTGATTTCAAACAGCCATGAGTCGGAAATACCGCCTGACTGAGCCATGAATACCTTTTCGGCGCTCAGGATAACGGCATTTTCATTGTAAAATTAAAAGATTGACTTCTCCGTGCAAATCACAGGAGCCAGCCATTAAACCGATATTTAGCCAGCAACAGTCTTTGGCGACGCGCTTTGTTTTTTTGCTGATTATTTGTATTGCGTTGCTGTTTGTTGATCACCGTTACCATTATCTCTCAACTGCCCGCTCCTGGTTAACGATGGTGGTCACCCCCCTGCAGTGGATATCTGACTTACCTTCCAGAGCTTTTAGTACCGCCGATGAATTAGTGACATCCCGCAGTGAATTGTTTGAGGAAAACACCCGGCTAAAAGCTCGCAGCCTTATTCTGGAACAAAAAGTTCAGAAGCTGGCATCACTGACCGCTCAGAACCTGCGTCTCAAAGAATTACTGAATTCATCCGAGCTGGTGGATGAGCAGGTATTGGTCGCAGAGATTATCGGTGTTGATCCAGATCCATACGCTCATATTGTTACCATCAACAAAGGCTCTTCCGATGGGGTCTTTAAAGGGCAGGCCATTGTCGATGCTAATGGAGTCATGGGGCAGGTGGTTGCCGTGAATCCAGTCAGCAGTCGGGTGATGCTGGTGACAGATACGGCCAGTCGGGTGCCTGTTCAGGTCAATCGCAGTGGTTATCGAGCCATAGCGGTAGGCACCGGCAGCAAAGACTCCATGGAATTAGTCCATATCCCTGATACCGTGGATATCCGGGAAGGTGATCTGTTGACCAGCTCGGGTCTTGGACAAATTTTCCCGGTGGGCTATCCCCTGGGTAAAGTCAGGAAAGTAGTGCATACACCGGGTGATGCTTTTGCCAAGATTGAGGTGCAGTTGATGGCGGAAGTGAACAGAACCCGTTTCGTTCTGCTGGTTTTCCGTGCTGATGAAGAAATTGATCCAGAGTCGGCACCGGAGCTCAACCAGGAGACGGGCTCATGAGTATTCAAAAGGCGAATGCTCATTGGGTTGTCTGGCTCTCGTTGTTGGGAGCCTTTCTGTTAAGTATTGTTCCCCTGCCTGCCTGGATATCCATTGCCAGGCCTTCCTGGGTTGCCATGGTAGTGCTTTACTGGATTCTGGCCCTGCCGGAACGATTCGGATTGTTTTTTGCATTCTTCACCGGTTTGCTGATGGATGTTGTACTGGGTACAACATTTGGTCAGAACTCTATGGGGTTGTTGCTGGTGGCCGTAATCGTGCTGGGTTTGCACCGCCGTCTGAGAATGTTCCCCTGGTGGCAGCAGGCTTTCATGGTATTTGTGATCGTAGGCTTTTATCAGCTGCTGAATCTGTGGATTCGAAGTGCTTTGGGAAGAACACCGCCAACACTCTGGTATCTGGCACCGGCGCTGACCAGTGCTGCTTTCTGGCCATGGGTGTCTGCAGTCTTGAGGTATCTGAGACGCAGCTATCGGGTTACATGATTACTCTTCCAGCCGCCAGTTGAACCGAGCCATTTTTGGTGAGTGATCAGAAAGCGTTCTTCCGTCCTCATAAAAGCGCAGGGTCTGGGCTTTCACGGGTGTCAGTTTCAACTGATTGCTACTGCGAAAGAAAATACGGTTCACCGTCCACTTTTCTGTTTTTCTCAGGGGAGTGAAGGCGTCGGTTAATCCTGTTTCCTCTATCAGCTTTTGATAGAGTTCTGGCATCTTGCCTTTACTGAAGTTGAAGTCTCCCACCAGAATCACCGCATTATTCCCGGACAGCTTCTGCATTTCTTCAATCAGGATGTCTACCTGGACGGTGCGAATCAACTTGCCTTCATCCGTGTGAGCCGATTCCATGTGAAGGTTGTAGATATCCAGTCTCACTTCCTCACCATTTTCAGCGGTCAGGGTATGAGAAGCGAAAGAAAAACCCTTGCGAGCAAAGCAGTCACTGCCATTCCTGCCATTCCTGCCTGAGACGTTATAGTCATGGCACTTATCCCAGGGGTGTCGTTTGACTTCGGTCATGGGGAAACGCGAAAAGCGATTAAGACCGTCATTCACCAGGTACAACCATAACCACTCACCCCAGGTGTTCACTTTAGGGGTGCTTATGTAAGGGAAGTCCATATTGGCTGCCAGCCATTCGTGGTACCAGAAGTCTTCCTGAATCAGCACAATATCAAACTCATTCAGCTATTCGCCCATGGGCTCAAAACGGTCTGTGTCGAGATTGTTAATCCAGCTTGGCAGGCCGGCAACGTTATAAGTAACCACGCTGAACTGGCCGCCGGGTAGCACTTGCGTTTGTCCTGGCAGGCTGATCATTCCTAACCAGAATACCAGTAGAGGTATAAGGTTTTTCATCTTCTTCCCTGAAGTGGCTGTCTACTATCAGTCTGTGAGAATCTGCACACTCTGAGTCTTTTGCTTTAACTCAAGCCTCGGTACAATTTACGTTGAAAATGCAGCTCTCTCAGGTTCTATAGCTATTTTTATACTTTGAGGCGACCTGCATTTACGGCACATGGCTGTACGTTTAAAACAGTGAGAGTCTGTTCCGTAACATGTACTAATGTTTTCGACAGACAAGGTACTGGCTATAACTTTCTGCGTTATTCCATCTGCAGACTTGGGCAGCTTCTTAAGCCTGAGATAATGAGTGAAGGAGTTGTTTTTATCATGATCTATCTGGCTTCCCAGTCACCACGCAGAAAGGAGCTTCTCCAGCAGATAGGTGTTGCATTCCAGCAGGTTCATTCTGAGATTGATGAAACCCCGCTTGCGGATGAGGATCCCGAAGCTTATGTCACCCGAATGGCAGAAGAAAAAGCACTGGCCGGATGGCGGCAGGTTACTCTGGAGCAGTTGCCTCCCAAGCTCGTACTGGCAGCGGATACATCGGTGATTTTGGGAATGAAAATACTCGGTAAACCCAAAAATGAGCAGCAAGCCTGTGATATGCTGTTGTCATTAAGTGGGAAGAGCCATGAGGTATTTACAGCCGTTGCGGTCACTGATGGTAATGATCTGTCCGTGAAAGTATCTAGAACAATGGTGCAAATGACTTCGTTTGACCGAAAGGTTGCAGAAGCCTACGTGGCCACCGGTGAACCCATGGACAAAGCGGGAGCTTATGGCATCCAGGGAAAGGGCGCTGTTCTGGTCGACACTATGACGGGCAGCTACACCAGTGTGGTAGGGCTGCCTGTGAAAGAGACCGCCGATCTGCTTCAGAGCCTGGGCATTGATCTCTGGCATTCCCAGTCAGTAAAAAGCTGACAATGAAAGAATTCGGGGGGCTGTTGAATAACAGTTTCCCTGTCAGACAGTTTTACACCCTGGCTGACAGAACATTTTAGGTATTTAGTTTGTATTTTTGTTTTTCTGGCAGGCCAGGATGATGATGAGGAGCAGATCGGATTGATGCTCAAATGCATGAGTCGACCCGCTTCTAGACAGTTTCCTGATCACCTGACCAGTTCAAGGGGAAGGGAATGAGTGAAGAGATTCTGATGAATATCACGCCAATGGAATCGCGTGTGGCGCTGGTTGAGAATGGGGTACTTCAGGAAATCTATATTGAGAGAGCCTGCAGTCGTGGCATTGTCGGCAATATCTACAAAGGGAAAGTCGTCCGGGTTCTGCCTGGAATGCAGGCTGCTTTTGTCGATGTCGGTCTTGAAAGGGCTGCTTTTATTCATGCCAGTGAAATTGCTCCCCGCAATGAAAAAGACAGCGATGACCAATCAGAGCGACCTATTGTTGAGCTGGTGCACGAAGGTCAATCATTGGTCGTTCAGGTCACCAAAGATCCGTTAGGGACAAAAGGTGCCCGTCTGACCACGCACATCTCTATTCCGGCTCGCTACCTGGTGCTAATGCCTCACAACAATCATGTAGGTATATCTCTGCGCATTGAAGATGCAGATGAGCGTGAGCGTCTCAGGAAGCTGGTTGAAGAAGGGATGAAGGACGATGGCGAAGAAAAGAAAGGCGGCTTTATTCTCAGAACGGCAGCTGAAGGTATTAGCGAAGCGGAAGTAAAGGCTGATATTCTTTTTCTGAGAAGGTTATGGCAGACCATTGAAGAAACGGTCAAAGAAAATACTGCTCCGTCCACTATTTACGAAGACTTGCCTCTGCATCTTAGAACCATGCGAGATCTGGTTGACCCGGATATCGAGAAAATCCGTATTGATTCCAGGGAAACATTCAATAAAGTATCCAAGTTTGTCAAAAAGCTGGTACCCCAGGTGGATGGACGGGTGGAATATTATCCGGGCGAACGTCCTATTTTTGACCTGTTCGGGGTGGAAGATGAAATCAACAAGGCGCTCAGTCGCAAGGTGCAATTGAAATCGGGTGGTTACCTGATTATTGACCAGACCGAGGCCATGACCACGATTGATGTGAATACCGGTGCTTTTGTCGGACATCGAAACCTTGAAGAAACCATCTTCAAAACCAATCTGGAAGCTTCTGTCGCCATCGCCAGACAGCTTCGACTGAGAAATCTGGGCGGAATCATTATTATCGACTTTATCGATATGGAAGATTCTGAACATCAGCGGCAGGTACTTAGAACGTACGAAAAGGCGCTGGAGAAAGACCACGCCAAAACCAATATCACCGGTGTCAGTGATCTGGGGTTGGTAGAAATGACCCGCAAAAGGACACGGGAGTCCCTGGAAAATGTACTCTGTGAACCCTGTCCAACCTGCGATGGTCGTGGCACACTGAAAACTGCTGAAACAGTGTGCTATGAAATTTTCAGAGAAATTCTTCGTGCTGTCCGTGCTTATGACAGTCAGAGCTATACCGTACTGGGTTCAGAGCAGGTAGTGGATCGCTTACTGGATGAGGAGTCCAGTAACGTAGCTGATCTCGAAGAATTTATTCAAAAACCGATTCGTTTCCAGGTTGAGCCTATGTACAGCCAGGAACAATTTGATGTGGTGCTGGTTTAGGAGCCTGATCGGGAACAATAGCTCGGCCTGAAGTTGAGAAAGAACAGCCGCTCATGGCTGTGATTTGTTCTACTGAACTTTAGGCTTGAGCATCTCGGGTAGGCTCCTGCCTCCACTTTAAGGAAAGCGTCAATGACAAACAGGTGGCCTGGTATTTCATGAGGTCCGATTCAAGGCTGGTAACTTACCTCAAGTCTACCGCTTTATGGAGCTTCCGCCTGGTAATGGTGGCGCTTCTTTTGATTGTTTTACTGGTGGCAGGGATCCGGATCTTTATCGGATCCCTGTCTTTGTTTCATGACCCTCTTGTTGAATATCTTAACGACAAACTCGATACCTCTTTTGTTGTCGATCAACTGGATGCTAATTGGTCCGGCGGCAGGCCCACTGTTAACATCAAGGGTTTGCAACTTCAGGGGAATACCTCTGAAGCCCCTGGCTTTGCCATTCATCGGCTCAATCTTGAGATGGATCTGAAAGCCAGCCTGATGAACTGGGCTCCGGTCTTCTCCTATCTGGAAGCAGACGGTGTGACCCTGGCGGTTGAAAGTGACAGTGACGGTATCTGGTCACTCAGGGGCATTCAGTACATCCGTGACGACGGTCAGGGATTCAATCTGAAGAAAGCACTGAAATTGTTGCAGCTTCAGGAATACATTGATGTCACTAACTTTTCCTTCACGATGCAGCCTTTTGGCAGCGAACCGCTGATTCTCGATACCCGTTACTTTTCCATTATTGAAGAGTCATCACTCAAGCATCTTCAAACCCAGGTAGTCACCCAGAAGGGATCCCTTGAGTTCAAGGCGCTGGGCAAGGGGATTGAGAGAAGCGATATGGCCTGGTCCGGGCTGATTACGGTCGATGGACTGGATTTGGCACCTTGGTGTGCGCTGCTTCCACAAGGCTCTGTTCAGTTGCAGACTGCTCTATTGAATCTTGATACCGAGTGGGAATATCTGGATGGCCAGTGGCAGTTGCAGGGCGATTTAAATCTGCCTTCCATTGTTTATCAGAACGATCAACAAGTGTTACCTGAAGCTTCCGTTTCCACTGAGCTTTCTTTGAGCAGTGCCTATCTGGTCGAGAGCACAGACTGGAAGCTGGGACTGCAAAATTTGAAATTCACCTCTGGCGAGCAGGCTTTTGATCTAAACATTCAACTTGATGGCTCAAGGGAGAAAGAATCAATTTACACCACTTCGGTGGATTCCATTGATCTGGCGGCACTTAAATCTTTCCTGATCAGTACCCGGCTTATGCCTGAACTGGCTGATGAACTGTTCACTATTCTGAACCCGGCGGGTAAGCTGAATGAGATTTCTGCCCATTATTATCCCGAAAAACCGTTGCGGGAGCGGCTGGAGCTTTCTGCGAACCTGAAAGGTGTTTCTGTGGATGCCTGGGAAGGCGCGCCCTCTGCAGCTAACGTCAATGGTCGACTAAAAATGGGCACGTTCAGTGGCTATTTTGATTTGGAATCTGAAGGCTTTAGCTTAGGACTGACAAAGCTGTTCCGGGATGTCTGGCAGTTTGACAGTGCAAAAGCAAAGCTTAGCTGGGATGTGCTTGATAAGGAAAATCTTTACCAGTTGAGCAGTGACGATATCACCATAAAAGCACCGGAAGGTGATCTCAGTGGCACCCTTAGGTTGGATATCCCGCTGGATGGACCTAACCCCATCGTTATGGATCTTAATGTGGGCATGAGAAATGGTGATGCCAGCTACGCTCCGAAATACCTGCCCAGCAAGCTACCTACTCTTTCAAAAGAACTTGTCGAGTGGCTTGATACCAGTATCAAAGGGGCAGATGTCTATGAAGGACGTTTTACCTACGATGGTTCCCTGGAAGACAAAGGGTCTGACGATGTGAAGTGGGGACTTTATTTCGATGTTGATAAAGCCCGGCTGGATTATCACCCCGACTGGCCCGAAGTCTATGATGCCCGGGGGCAAGTCTGGGTGGATAACGATACGATCAAGGTCGATATGGAGTCGGCCAGATCATTGAAGGCGAAACTCAGTAATATTGAGGCCAACCTGGCACTGGATAAAGATCTGGACTTGAAGATCTCCGGTCAGGTAGCTGCTACCGGTCAGGATCTTGAAAAACTGTTGACTCAGACCCCCATTGATCAGGAATTGAAGGGCGAAGCGAAAAAGTGGACGATTCGTGGAGACCTGGATGGCAGCCTCCGGTTGGCAATACCTTTGGAGCATGCCCTGGATACGTCAGTGGACGTCAGTATTGAAACATCCGGTGCCTATTTCGGGATTGATGCTGCGGATATTCAGATTGAAGATATTCAGGGTGACCTGAATTTCAGTACTGAAACCGGCTTGTCCGCAGAAAAGGTGAAAGGCCGTTTTCTGGGTGATTCTGTGGAGGCCAGTGTCTACACGGATGTAACGGATAAAACTGAGCCTAAAGTCTATTTTAACTGGGATGGCTCAGTCTCTTCTGATGCCCTTCAGCAATGGCTGCAGCTGGATGCCTTGAGTTTTCTGGAAGGCGCCAGTCGTTACAAAGGGGAATTGATACTGGGTGACAAACCTGCGGATATACAGCTGAAAGTCACCAGTAACCTGAAAGGGATGGAACTTGAGCTGCCGGCGCCATTGAAGATTGCGGCGGAACAGACGGCACCTTTCGAACTGCGTTTTAATCAATACGCTGATCGTGACGAACTGGATCTTATTCTGGAAGGGACCGGGCAGGCCAAAATTCAGTTTGGTGCAGGGTTCAAGTATCAATCTGCGGTCGCTCTTCTGGGAAGCGAAGGTTCGTTGCCCGCGATGAAGCCAGACAGAATTGTCCTTACAGGTCATATTCCTGAGCTGGATCTGATGCCGTGGAAACAGCAGTTTGAAGGTCAGCCGGGTGATGAAACCGAAAAGACTCTGGTCAGCCAGGTTGAAGTTCAGCAACTGAAAATTGATCAGCTGCTTTTTGATAAAGAGACATTGAATCATCTGGTGTTTAACCTGGCTCATGAGCCAGGTGGCACACGGCTTGATTTAGACAGTGACAAAATTAACGGCAACTTGCTGATACCTGGGAATCCTCAGCAGCCTTATCAGCTTAAGCTGAAAAAGCTGCATTTTTTCGGAAACCAGGTAGAGGAAAAATCCACTGCAGAATCTGTCGATGTGCTCCAGCATATAAGACCCACAGAACTGCCTGATGCTGATATTTCCATAGAATCTCTGAAGCTGGGTAACAGAGACCTGGGGTCGGTCTCGTTTGGACTGAGACCTTTCCCTGAGGGCAAGCGCATAGATAATCTGAAGGTCAGTCTTAAGAAAATGGAGTTGTCCGGGGATCTGGACTGGATCTATGTAAATGGGCAGCACAGGACGACCATTGACGAACGCTTGACCGGGTCTGGTATTCAGGCTCTGCAGGAAGCTTTGGGTATTACTCCTTTCGTTTCAGCAAAGAAAACGACGATTCAGGGACAATTAGGCTGGGAAGGTTCGCCATTGGATATCAATATGGCGTCGCTGACAGGCAGTATTCGTCTCAAGCTGGAAAATGGAACCTTGCAGAAGCTTGAGGGAGGCGCTGGAGCCCTTAAGTTGTTTGGTATTCTGAATATGGAAGCGCTGACCCGGCGTCTGCGTCTCGATTTTTCTGACCTCTATAAGAAAGGGATCAGCTTTGACCGCCTTGATGGAGTTGTGCGATTTGACGAAGGTATTATTACCTTTGATCAACCACTGGAAATAACCGGTCCATCGTCAGACTTCAAGCTGGATGGGCATGTTGATACTGTTACTGAAAATATGGATATGAGTCTGGTCGTAACACTTCCTGTGTCGTCTAACTTACCCATACTCAGTGTATTGTTAGGCACCGCACCCCAAGTGGCCGGTCTGATTTATCTGGCCGATATGCTGGTGGGCAAGCAAGTGGATCAACTGGCCAGTATTCGCTACCGCATCAAAGGCTCTTTTGATAATCCGGAGGTGACTCTGGATCAGCTGTTTTCCAGTAAAGCCAGAAAGCCTGATAAGACAGAGATTCCCAAGCGGAAAAAACCCTGAGACAGAATTCCGGGCATTCCCCCTTTTTCATGCCCTTGATCTGGATCCAAATGGCTTTATGAATGTTCCGGGTTATAAAAATAGGCATGCTTTTTCTGTCCAGAGGTGTGACAATTCCATAACGATGGCAGCCATTTTGACAGTATACGGAATATAGGGGTTGCCATACCCTAGATGTAAGTCTGCCAACCTGATGAGGAGGCAGACTGTGGATAATAGCAAAGGCCTGAATAAACTATGACCGACATTCTTACACAGGCGCGAAACCATTTGCTGGCGCCGACAAATATCGGTGACAACGAACTGGGCAGGGTGCTCGACAGTATCCTTGGGCATTCGGTTGATGCAGCGGATCTTTATTTTCAATCCACACGCCATGAAGCCTGGTCGCTGGAAGATAGCATTATCAAGGAAGGTAGCTTTAATGTAGACCGGGGGGTGGGTGTACGGGCTATGAGCGGTGAAAAAACCGGCTTTGCCTACTCCAACGAAATTATTTTACCGGCGCTGGAACAGGCTGCCGGTGCCGCCCGCAGCATTGCCCGCTTGGGGCAGGATCATCAGATTCAGGCCTGGAATCGCAGTCAGCCACTGGCGCTGTACGGAACCGATAATCCTCTGGATTCCATGAGTCGTGAAGATAAAGTAGCTCTGCTTAAAGCGGTGGATCAGGAAGCAAGAAAAACGGATCCCAGAGTTAAGCAGGTAAACGTCAGTCTGGCCGGTGTTCATGAAGTGGTGCTGGTTGCAGCTTCAGACGGTACTCTGGCGGCGGATATTCGGCCTCTGGTACGCATGAGTGTCAGTGTTATAGCTGAAAAGGACGGCCGTATTGAGCGCGGTTCTGCCGGTGGCGGTGGCCGTAGTGATTATCTGCAGTTCATTCAGAATGACAAAGGTTTGAGCTACGCCCGTGAAGCCGTGCGACAAGCACTGGTGAATCTGGAAGCGGTTGCTGCTCCTGCAGGCGCTATGCCGGTGGTATTGGCTCCCGGCTGGTCTGGTGTGTTACTGCATGAAGCGGTAGGGCACGGTCTGGAAGGAGATTTCAACCGCAAAGGCAGTTCCTCTTATGCAGGCCGTATTGGTGAAAGAGTCGCTTCACCATTGTGTACCATTGTTGATGATGGAACGCTGACAGGTCGCAGAGGCTCCCTGAATATGGATGACGAAGGGGTGCCAACAGAGTCAACGGTTCTGATTGAAAATGGCATTCTGAAAGGTTACATGCAGGACAAGCACAATGCCCGTCTGATGGGCGTTGCTCCCACAGGTAATGGACGTCGTGAGTCTTATTCTCACCTGCCCATGCCACGAATGACGAATACCTACATGCTGGCAGGTAAAAGTGACCCGGGTGAGATTATTGCCAGTGTGGACAAGGGGATCTATGTCACCAACATGGGAGGCGGTCAGGTAGATATTACTTCTGGCAAGTTCGTATTCTCGACCAGTGAAGCTTACCTGATTGAGAATGGCAAGGTGACCACGCCAGTGAAAGGCGCAACTCTGATAGGCAATGGTCCCGATGTCATGAATCGGGTATCCATGGTGGGCAATGATCTGGAGCTGGATCCGGGTATTGGTGTTTGCGGTAAAGACGGCCAGTCTGTGCCCGTTGGTGTTGGACAGCCCACACTCAAGATTGATGAAATTACGGTAGGCGGAACGGGCTGATTTCGTCCGGAAAGTGGTGATCTGTCATGATGCCACTTTCCATACCACTCTTCTCAGAATTTCAGAATTTCAGAGTTTCAGAAGTTGAAGCAGGGCTTGCTCAGCAATCCCTGACGTTTTTTCAAATTGATAAAGCACCCTTAAAAACTCTACTGCGGTGATCGGATCGGGCGTCAGGTGTTCTGGAAACTGTTCCAGTATCCTGCATTCAGGACAGGATTCGGAAGATGAGCTGGCCTCTGTAGAGTGATCAATGATCAGTGCTGAATAATCATCTGAAAAAGCAAAGGGCAATCGCTCTTTCGAAAAGCTCTGTTTCATCAGTGCATAAACCTCGTCTGTTTTACCCCTGATCGAATCCAGGTATTCAGGTCTGGAGCGTATTTCCAGAATCTGCTGTCTGATGGCTTGATTCCTACTTCCCCTGTCATTATCAGAGCCAGTTATCAGGAAAGTATTGGTGGCCATTCCTCTGATCTGGAACCAGTTCCAGGATCTGAATCCATGCTTTGCTGGTAATGTTTTTGGTCGCCAGGTAACCGTAAACAAAGGTGCAGAGTCTGGTTCCAGCCAGCTGATGTCACAATGCAGAGCGTCACAATGCAGAGCGTCACAGGTAAAGGTTGAAAGCAGTGTGTGTGCAAAATACTCGTCCAGACGCTGGGTAGCTCGATGGCTGAGCAGGTTGTTGCGATATTGCTGATGGGTATCCAGCCCGGCTAACAAGTTGATGGAATGTCTGAGAACCGGGGGACCAGCAGAGATAATGACCTGATCTAGTAGCTGGCTGCGTAGACTTTCACAGTCGTACCTGCCCTGCATTGTTCGGTACTGGCATTTCATGGAGGTCAGGGTTTCTTTCGTCTGGGCCGCATTCATTCTTTCTAGCTGCTGCTCCAAATATTTGATCATCACTGGATGGTGGTCGTGGGCGACAGCCATACGGTCATTGTTCTCATTCTCAAGTGCTATACCAAGTGGGGTTTTCAGGCTGGAAAAGTCAGCGGGCAGTGTTTCTACAGGAATATCTGTGTCCAGGTAGATCATACCTTCCATTTCTTTGGTGTAGCCCAGGCTTGATGTCTGACTGTTTTTTTCAATGACTTCAGGCCCGAGAATCATCAGAGCTGTGCGACTTTTTCAATATTTCTCAAATAGCGATCAGGAAGCAGGCTACCGACCCAGATGTAATTAATGGGGGCTGTTTCCGGAAGGTGGCTGTAGGTCGTTAGCAGTTTTTGATCGGGAAGATTCTCAGAGAGCAGTTTATGCCGGACAATATCAATAGCTTCATTCCCTTTGGCCAGAGTTATCTCGTTCAGTACTTGCATTAGCCTTTCAGCGGCTTGCTGTTGATAGTATTGCTCTGATCTTCTCAGCGATTCCCGCCAGGTCAGATCCTCAGACAAATAGTTCAGCGACTCTGCCAGAATAGGAGTGACGATTGCTGGCAATGCCAGAAATCCAGCTCTCAAAGTGTGTGTAGGCCATTGTATTAGCAGCGAGTTGAATACCGTTGAGCAGTTGATTGATATGGGTTGAACCGATGTATCTTTGGGACGAGATAATCTGAAACTGTTGCTCAACGTCATCACTTTGCGCTAGCTGATATAAATAGGAAGGTTCATTATCTGCTGTAGCCAGCAGCAGAATACCCGCCCAGTCTGAAGGTTGGCGGGTTCTTGCCCAGGTCAGCCAATGAGCGGATGAGTGCTGCCTGAGATCAAGCACCTGATGATAGCCAGAGCCAGTAGACGTTGAGGGGCGAATAGCTCCCGGAGCAATGGCTAACAGGCAGGGTTTCAAAGCATCCTGTTGTTCAAGGTGACAGTGAAGGTGCTGGTGCAAAATGTTCAGGACTTCAGGTTGAAACAATGAGTAATAGGCCGCATTAGATTGTTGGCAGTCGTCGTTCAAAACGGCCATTACCCAGCAGTAGGATTGTTCTGTTCTGACCGGGATTGTCAGAGAATCTGCCACTTTCTGGTGATCCAGCAATACATTGAGCTTTGGCTCATAAGGGTCATCATGATCCATTGTAATACTGAGACTTATGATCTGATGTCGCTCCAACGTTTGATAAAGATCACTCCAGACATGATTCACCGGTGAAGTGGTGACAGATAAGCGTTCAATTTTTAATGCAGGTTTCTGGAAATAGTGGGTGGTCACCGTCATTTTGAAATGTCTGGCTAGCCAGGAGTCTTCAAGAAAGACCGGGTATTGTCCTTTTATGGGCAGTTGGATTTCGGGTCTGAGCTGCCTGGTTAAGTATTCCTGAGGGGCTTTTAATAGGCCGGTCTCCATGACTCCCTCCATCATGGTGCTGTACATCCAGCCCCTGTGCAGCTGAACAATCGGTGTCAGGGAGCTTTGAAGCATGGGCTGGAGAGCGGGGAACTGACGGGCAATGGAGCCGGCAAATGCTGCATACCAGAGTGGGAATGATACCTGCAACATTGAAGCCGTAGCTCTGACTGGAATCTGGTATAACAGTTCCAATGACGTGGTCTGATCAGGTGATTCACTTTTAAAGGATGCCAAATGCTCATACTGAAGGATCAGACACGACTTCTGCATTAACGCCTGCCCCTTTACTGCCTCGCAGGTCATCCTGACCAGGCAGGAACCCATCCAGCTTAAACAGCAAGCTAACCAGTGGCATGCCATGTGGAAGGGGGCTTGTGACTGAGAGCAAAAAGCACTGGCTAAACATTCCGCACTTACGACAAAGCATAAAAACGCTACAGCAGAATTGAATGCCCAGATTACTGAACTGAAATCAGAACTGGCGCACATGAAGCACCTGGTTTTTGGTCGCAAGTCTGAGAAAACCAGCTCCGCTTCCAGCAGGAAAAGCAGCAATACAACCCGCCCACCTTCAGATCGTAAACGGGGTCGCCAACCCGGAGTTCCTGGCAATGGTTGCAATCTTCATAACAATCTGCCTGTGGTACATGAGTCTGTGAATTTACCGGTAAACGAACAGTGTTGTGCAACCTGTCACCTGCCTTTCAAGCCCTTTTTCAATGATGCTGGTTGCGACGTGATTGAGGTTGAAGTCAAAGCACTGCCCCTTTCACCGGCCACCATTTCTTTTGGAGAGGGAGTCATAACGCCCTTTTTCGAGCCTGTTGCTGAAGCTATTCGGGAGTTCGTAGCCAGAAGCGATCAGTGGCATGCCGATGAAACTCGGTGGATTGTCTGGGGACATGAGAAGACAGATTCCCACAAGCACTGGCTTTGGGTGTTTCTCTGTGACCAGGTGGTTTACTTCAGCATCGAAGATTCTCGTGCGACAGTTGTGCCAGAGTCTGTCATTGGTGACGGATCAGGTACGCTGGTGTGTGACCGATACTCAGCCTACAAAAAGCTCGCAAGTGGCGCAGTGTCTATCATTGGTGCCACCTCTACTTTTGAAAATAAGTCGTGGGCTGCTACTTTGAATGCTTAACAAAGCCAAAAATCTGTAAGCATGGTCTTTGACAGCGCCATGGCTCATAGAGCAGCTACTTATAATTTTGTATTGAGGAAATCTATATTATGAATAAAAAAAGGGTCTTCATTTCTCTCTTGCTAACGGTCTTCATTTCTCTCTTGCTAATAGGTGGATTCCATGTTGGGTTAGCTCAAGCGGGTCAAAAACGCGCCCTGGAAGATGCCTTTCACATAAAGGCAGATGATACAGATAATCAACCTATTGCAAAACGAACCCGTTCAAAATCCGGGCAGGTAATAATATTTATGGCGGCTTGTGATAAAGCTAACATTACTTTGAAGAAATGCAAAAGAAAACTAAAGAAACTGTGTTCTCAATGTGCAAATACTGAAACAGAAAGTATTCCTTCGGATTCAGAGTACAATGATCCCGAAGACGTCACTCCCAATACGCCCACTCATGAACCTTTGCTCACTGATGATTTGACGTTTTCTCAGATTACACGAGATACAGTCGAGGAGGCACATCGAAAAGCCTGTTTCCTTCTGGCGAAGGGTGAACCGTCTTTGGCGGCCGAAAGTCTTGAGAGCACTATTTTTGGACTTCAGCATCAAAATATCGCTACGAATGACAGGCTTTTTTCCGAGTCCTTAAAGCTGTTTCAGCTTTGGGTTTCATTACCCGGTATCGCAAAGAATAAACCTGAAGCACAACAAAAAATTACACACTGGATGACGTCATGGCCGACTGTGAATTGGCTGGATCACGGTTCAGAGGTTCTTACAGAAATGCTGGCGGAGGCTTTTGAAATGGAAGATCACGATGATTCTGGCCTACCAGGTTACAATGAAATATGGCTTGACGATGTACTGGCCTCAATTGAAGAGCTACCGGCACGTAATAGCATTAAGTATTTGGTTCAGGCTTTAAGTGTTGACGATCCGGTTCAAAAAGAAAAACTTCATCGTAACGCTATTCTCACAGGTTACTCTCACCCCCTGCCTTTCTTGCAGATGATTGCTTATCTGGTCAGTCAGCAGCGTTATAAAGAAGCTGACCATATCTTTGAAATATACCAACTGGTCGTTATTTTTAATACTTACTGGAATGATTCTAGTAATGCAAGCCATGGACCGGAATATAGTTCTCACAGAGAACTTTATAGACTACAGGGTGTATTCAAAACACAGCTGGATTCAATGAGGAAGCAGGTTCATACCATGTCAAACAGATATTTACCTTTACGGGAAAGGTTGGATGATAGTTTGACAAGCTGGCCTGAGAGTTCAAGGCATCAGGTAGAGGATATGATGTTTGAGAAAACATTTGACACTCCCTGGAATATGCGCGAACCCATCATTGAGTTTTCCCTGTCCGTCATCTCCCGCTCTCGTCAGCGCTGGCTAGATTCAGGAAAGATGGAAGCGCAGGTAACAGCAGTTCAGAATTATATTCGCACTGCTTATGCATCACGAGCTCTGCCAGTACTGCATGAACAACTCGCCCTGATGCTTACCGACCTTGGGAGAGAAAGGGAAGCCACCGATTTGCTTTATAAATTTGTTAGTGGGTATGAAGAGGGTGTAGGTACAGAGTATGATTTGTCATTATACCTTATAGCTGTGGCCCACGAGCTAAGCCAACTGGGTATTTCCGTTCTAATTCCTTCATACAATGAATCAATGGAATTGGTAACGAATATAAGGGCATCAGCTCAAGGCAAGGCTCTGGATAAAAGATTGCAAAAAATTCGCAGAGAGGCTAGAACGGATGACGCTGATACAGACCATTTACACCAGCTCTACCGAAGCATTCCTGAAGAACTGACAGAGTTCAACCCTAGTGACTCCATGGTTGGCTTCTTTGATAGAATGTTGGTACGTGGTTTAGCGGAGGCCAAAAAACAAAAGCTCTATTCCGGCTCAATTCCTGATCTGAAATCTATCTCAGAGCTGTATTACGAACTAGACCGTAAAAATGGTCGTTTATTACAATTACTCACCCCGACATTCCAACATGCTGACATAGAAGAAATGACCGGGTTGTATCTTGAAGCCCTGAATAGAATAAATGATGAACCTCTCTCAGAAAAGGCCATAGCACTGCAATGGCTGGCTCACTCAAAATGGCTGGCACTTCATGATCCATCCCTCTCTCCTCTCAGTTCCTTGCAAGAATCCCAAACTCTTATAGAAACAGCAGCAAAGTTCTCTATTGATGTGGTCCAGCCCCTGAAAACTATACGGGACTTAAAATGGCCTAACCGAACTCCGGAAGCAGCCCATAAAGCTAAACGGCATTATTTGAGTGTGATTAATAAAGTTAAAAGGAAAAAAAACCTTCTTTCATTTCATCCACAGAGGGTAAAGCAGGTAGTGGTTCCATTTTATTTAGTACCACCGGGTTACGATCTTCATAATGTGCCTGCGGACGGTTTGTGCATGTATCACGCCTTATCAAAAATGTATGGCGTTTCATTACATCAGCTTTTACACACCATGTTCAGGAAGCTTCACGCGATTCATCAACAGATTGTACTTAACAGTAGTGAGAATCTCCCGTGGGCTTATGGATTGAGTTTTTCTACACAACAGATGATTCAGCCCATAATACACACCAACATCGATGGTCATCATTATGTCAACTTGGAAGAACTTGAATACGCAGTAGGGGCTCTTGGACAGGCTATAGCTTATTCCAGCCATGATTGTGTCGCCCTGGGCCATGTTTGGGGAATGGACTCATTGCTTAATACCGCCGCCGTTGCCCTGTCGGAACTTTTGTCCTCTGCTACACCGTTTATAGCCCAACTACCGACACTCAATGCTGAGGGTACAGCTTACACAGGAGCATCACACTTTATGCAATTCAACCCTGATGGCTCGAATCATGCCTTCAGCGATTCTTCTCTAAATGGTTTGCCACTGCTTATTCATATGCATGGGAACCACTGGATGTATGCCCTGCAAGCAGCTAATGAGGCAGTCACCCATTTACCTCTGATGACTCCAGTGGGCCAGCTCGCAGATATACTATCAAATATTAACTTTGATCACTCTAATCCTCAAAATTTGCATCACCTGCTTCAGGGTCTTAATTTAAACTTTGGAACACAACTCCCTTTTAGCAATGATATATTCTTGTTTTCAGCTCACTAAGGTGAGGATCATTAAACGCTTACTCATTAAACGCTTACTCATTAAATGTACTTGCAGCTCTCTCAGTTGAGGATATTCGAAGAGCTTGTGACCACCCGAAGGGCGAAAGCCAGAGCCTTCAGCTCCGCGTTGCAGCTGTTTGAAAGACCCCGGTATTCCTGCACAGCTACGCCTTGACCTGAAGGATCTGGCTTTCGCTGAACCTATCAAATGGAGCCGGACGGGGTACTAGGCTCATTATGGGTTTCAGGGAGGTGAAATAAACTCGGTTTTTCCGACTGTTAAGTCATGCCATGTCAAGAAAAAATGGCTCTTCCCTTTTTCAAGTGGGTTATTTTCAGCGATGTATACCAGCGGGGTACAAATTTAATCCACCGAGATGAAAGTAGATCGCTGTCTTATATCGCTCACGGTTCCTAAAACGTAAGCGGTCAAACAGAGCCCAGACTCCCCCTACTTGTCCAGAGGTGCTTTTAACGGATTTTTTCCAAAGCGCTCTTTCCAATTCCGCGGAATCAGTTCATCTATTTGTCGGGCGGGGTGCTGGC
>NZ_JBPCXO010000449.1:0-4709 GCF_051008435.1 Endozoicomonas sp.
ATGGGTCTGTTCAGAGTGCGGAGCTGAACATCTGCGTGACGTAAACGCAGCAAGAAACATTCTTGCGGTCGGGCATGACCGTCTAGCTGTAGGAATCCCCGTCCTTTAGGGCGGGGAGGATGTCAAAAATAATGGCTACAGAAGAGCCGGCTCTGTCGGCATTGGGAACCGGTGTTCCGGTTCCCAACATGACGATCCGGGTATCAGCCTGAGAGGATGTGCTCAATAAAACCATTAAAGCGAAACCAAAGAGTCGCCGGTATCGATTGAGTATTCTCATCCTTTCAAAGTGTGTTTCGTTTAACGAATGCTACTTCTTCAGGCAACTGATGATGTTATCCGTCAAGTTGTCCATAAACTGGATATAGCCATCAGGGCTGACAGCAATATCTGTAGCCAGAGGATCCAGTACAGCTACGCTGGCATCGGTACCCCCTATAATTCGGTCAATATAAGCAGGCTGGAATTGTGGCTCACGGAAAACACAGCTATTGCCTGCCTTTTTCAGCTTATCTTGCAAACGGGTCAGATGTTTTGCACCAGGCTGCTGTTCCGGATTAATGGTGAAGTAGTCCACAACATTCAACTTGTAATGCTTTTGCAGGTAACCATAAGCATCATGGAAGACAAACATGGGCTGAGAATGGTAGTTGGTCAGCTTGGTGCTGTTTCGCTTGTCCGCAGTCTGAACTTCTTTCTTAAAGGTTTTGAAGTTTTCTTTGTATTGCTTTTTATGTTCTGGATCCAGCTTGCTCAGCTTTTCCGACATGGTTTTTGCCATGGCGATGGCATTATTTGGACTCAGCCAGATGTGAGCATCATACTCGCCGTGATGATGATCGTCTTCTCCGGGATGATGATCATGAACTTCTTCTTTTCCTTCACTGCTCTTCAGGAGTTTCAGCTTGCTCTCCTGCATTAAGGGCACGGAGACCGCCTTTTTTGAACCTGACAGGGTTTTCTCCAGGAACGTTTCCATATCAGGACCCACCCAGAAAATAATATCTGCTTCATACAGCTTTCTGGCATCTGAAGGCTTCAGGCTATGGCTATGGGGAGAAGCACCGGGAGGAAGCAGCACATCAGCCGAAGTGACGCCTTCTGTAATGGAAGCCGCAATCAGCTGCAAAGGCTTAATTGAAGTCAGTACTTTAGGTGGTTCTTTACTCCAGGCTGGCAGAGTTATAGAAAGTAATAAGCCAGCCAGCCAGATCATTATCTTTGGTTTTCTCGAGAGGGTCATAGGGGGCAACTGCGTCAATATGTGAAGGAAACGTTATATTATAACCATCCTGATAGTGAATGCCTGTGTTTTTGTAACCAAATTGATTTGTTAGCCTGACTTGCTGTCAGATTACATCAAGCGGTGGTTGGGGGTAATTCAACGATTGGAGTCTTCCCAATCGGCAGCTTTCAAATGGATGAAGTTAAGTACAAAAGTACCTAAACACATTGCTAATTCTTCGAACCCCTATAGTTATAGATGGATCCTACTACCAGACTATTGGATTATAGAGGGAAATAGGGGCATGGACGGAAAAGATAAAATAAACGGCGCTAGCTCTGATTCAGGCTATTACCAAGGCTTCTGGAATGGGCTGACAAAGCTGGCAGGTCACTATAAGCAATATCTGGTCAAACCCGCTGAAGCGGAAGAGTCCGTTACTCGATCTAATGATTTTGTAACAGGAAGCCCATCAGAAAGATCCCAGAGGCAGGTAGGCCTTGCTCACAGCCCCGATGATACTCCGGAAAGCCTGTACAGTGATGAATTTACCACGCTGATGACAGATGCCCTGTGGAATATCTGTGAAGATTCACAGCCTCAAGCAATGCCCCCGATAGTGAGTGAGACCAGTGACCCAACTGAGAGTCTGGGCGTCAAACTGCCCAGCTTCTCCCTGAAGTCAGAGCAGGAAATGCAGGAGCTGGATTTTGAAGTGGTTGAGATGACGGCTGTTGATCAAGAGCTTGCCCAGACGCTGGATCATTACGTTAATGTGCTGAGCGGATTTGATCCAGTTTATTGGAATGGGCTAACAGAAGAAGCGCAAAGAGCGATTATTGAGAATGTACTTAAACTGACCTCTTTTCTGGACTCAATTTCACCCAACATTCTGGCACAGAGTCTCCACCGGTTGATGGATCACTCAGATGCTCAAGGTTTTCAGGTAGACCTGAAAGCAAGCATCACAAAACTGGAATCTCTGAGTCAACGGCTGGCAAGCTTGTTTGATCGTAAAAGTCAGGTTCTGGGGTTGTTAGCCCAGTTGCGATTTCAGTTGAAGGCTGAATTTTACAGAAGTCAGATGGAAGGCCTGTCTGGTGTTCATCAGGCGAGTCAGCTTAACTGGGAGATTACCAATAATATTGCCTCAATGGACCCCAGTGTTCTGAATGCTGATGGAACCGCACAACAATTTGATACGGATATTTTGCGAAATTCTAATTTTGCGGTATTTGATCAGCAAGGTCTGAATTTTCATTCTGCTGTTTGCCTGTATGAACACACAGAGGATCAATCAACGTCAAAAGAAGAAAGTAATGATCGTTTCAAGGAAGAGTGCAGGGCTCAATTGTTATCACTATGCCGGGACAAGTCAGCATCCTTGAAAGGTGTACTCACGGATATGGTGAGTCAAAGTCCCTATAACCCGTTGGGAAATACGTTGAGGGTGATGGTGCAGGAAAAGCTGGGAGCGTTTCATGTCTTTGCGCCTCAGGAAAGAAAATGTGAAACACAAATACACGTTAATGACGACGGTCGTTTGCAATTAAGATTTGTTCTGGCTTTTCCCTCCTATAAGCTGACGACTGAAGACGGCCATTGCTTTCATATTAAACAGCCGGTATCGATTACCAGTTCCATGGATTTAAATCCGCCAGAATATACCCGTGATAGAAGGCTGGGAGATATCAGTATTGCGTTAGGGAAAGCAGAGGAAAGTAAACTCTATAATGGGTAGGAAAATCTCAGCCCCTTGATAAGGGGCTGAAAAAGAGATTGTTAGACATCACCCCAATAGCTATCGCCAAAGAAAGTACTGAGTTTTTTGGTTTCTTCTCTGTCTTCCAGGGCTCTTCGAATCTTTAGTGCGCGTTTTGAGCCTTTGTTAGGCAAATCGTCTCGACTAATGACTTGTTGCTGAAGAAAATCTTTTTTGAGTTGTTTGTCTTTATTAGACATGCCAGCACCCCTTTGTTTTTTATTGTTTTTTATGATGCTTCCTGACAATTACGAAGTTATGAAAAATGTCAGACAGGAACAAGAGATAATCACGCCAAAGCTTGTGCGATATATCCTACAAAGCGTTTTTCAGGCACTAATTTGCCTTAATGTGGTGCAAAAGTGTACGACTTAGTTATTCTTCTTGTGTTATGAAAATGAGAATCAAGATGATAAACGCTATTAATTGCGAGATTTCATTTATGTTACAAATAAGAAATATAAGCTTTTAACGAACGTCGCTTGTCTGTTGATTATAGAGTTTCAAATCGTTAACAGAGTGCGAGCCAGGTTTTTCACTGAATTTGTTCAAACAGTTGACCTATTTAATCAAATTCAGTGGAAAAGATGGCCGCTCTTTCTTGGCTTTAGGCCGGACTGACTATTCTCGGTCAGGCTCCTAGTTATTGACTCGACTATTACTAAGACCGTGTTTTATTTTCTTCAGCTGACGACTGAGTTCAGGTTCTTTAAGCATGGCTACACCGGTCGCCAGAACGTCTATGACGACCAGATGAACAATTCTGGAAGTCAGGGGGGTGAAGAGCTCTGTGTTTTCCTCTGCTGCAACAGCCATGGGCAAGTTGCATAATTTTGCCAGAGGCGTGTTTTCAGGGCAGATGCCAATCACGGTCGCACCGTGCTTTCTGGCAAGTTTAACGCTCTGCAAGAGCTCTTTTGAGCGACCTGATTGCGAAATGGCAACGACAACATCTCTTTCGGTCATGGTGGATGCAGAAATTAACTGGATATGAGGGTCTGCACAGGCGGTGGTCGAGGGTTGAATGCGAATGAATTTATGACGGGCATCTTCTGCCACTGCCCCGGAAGCACCAAAGCCATAAAACTCGATGCGCTGGGCATTAGCCAGAATTTCTATTGCCTGCTGCAATTGTTCTGTATTCAGCAGGTCTCTGACGTTCAGCAGCTCTCTGACTGTTCCGTTAAATACCTTATGGGCAATATCGGCAGGAGAGTCTTTTCGGTCTAGCTTGAGCTCAGCAAAGCGTGAGCCGCTGCCCAAACTTTGTGCCAGTCTGAGCTTGAACTCCTGATAGCCGTTGCAACCAATCGCCCGACAAAATCTAACGACGGTGGGCTCGCTGACTGACGCCTGACGGGCTAACTCGGCAATACTGCAGTTCACACAACGGGATGGGTCTGAAAGTACCAGATCAGCTACTTTTTTCTCTGAGCGACGTAAAGCACCATACCCCTGCTTCACAGCTTTAATAGGGTCATTGGAAAGCATCTTTTGAATATCTTATTTTCTTCTTATCGTAAAAAGATCGGGCTACAGAGTCTGATTTTTGAACCGTCAGTCTGGTAGACAGAGCCAATGGGAGCCTTTGAGGACTGCTAGGAGTCTGTCGGACTTAGCCGACCGTAGCGAGAAAAAGTCCGGTTTGAGACAGTTTTTATGATTATTTGAGGCGAATAGCGAGCTATTCAACGAAAAGAATCATAAAAAATGGCCAAATCC
>NZ_JBPCXO010000450.1:0-5433 GCF_051008435.1 Endozoicomonas sp.
GGCCGTTATTGCCAAGGCGAAAGCTGAAATAGAGCGGCGTGCCGACGAGCGTTACCAGCAAGAACTGGCAGAACACGGGGAAAAAGTAGCCCGCCGGGAAGCCATCAGGGAGTCCGGTAAAAAGCCGAGAGGCAAAGATCAGGTCAATCTGACAGCCCCCGATTCCCGCATCATGCCGACTTCAGGCGGCAGCTTTGAACAGGCCTATAATGTTCAGGCAGCAGTTGACGTTGAGAGCGGGCTGATCGTAGAAAAACACATCACTCAGGCAACAAATGACAAACAACAGGTTGAGTCAGCCCTTGAAGAGCTGGCCACTCGTGAAGACGAGCTTGGCAAGGTTGAAGCGATTCTGGCAGATACAGGTTTCTTCAGCGAAGGCAATGTTCAGCGAAGGCAATGTGTTTGCTGTGGATACCTATGGCGCTATTCCTTACATAGCAGAGAAGCGGGATGCCCATAACAAACCCTTGATGGAGCGTTTCAAGCCCGATGAGCCCATGCCTGAAGGCGACGATGTAACGGCATTAGAACTGATGTGCTGGCGATTGCAAACCAAGGAGGGACGGGCTATTTGTTTCACAGGTGCTAAAATGCGAAGTCTGACTTTGTCGTGTTTATTTGGACTATTATTTGGACTATTATTTGGACTATTGATAAGCACAGCTCTCTTTGCCAAGGCTCACGATGACATTTCCGAATGGGAAGAGTCTTTGCATGAGGAACAGCCAGATACCGGGAAATACCTGTCGGCAGGGCCAGATAATTACAAGAATATTCAGTCTCTGATCAGCAATCATTCAGACATCCATATTGAGCTTCCGGGACTACCCGGAAGCAGGCCGTATTTTTTTGAAGGCGGAGTTCTGCCTCTCGAAAAGCTGCCTGTCTGGGCAGGCGTTTACAATCAAACTAATGCGACAGAGACTCTGCGCTGGGTAGTGCAAAGCTATACCAGTGCCCGGCAGGGATTGGCTGACACGGTGCCTGGTGTCGGTGCAAGTCTTTATCAACAGCTGGCGGACATGGCAGAGATGCCGTTCAGGCTCTGGTATCAGGTTGTCTCAGCTTTATCCGTACCGGCAAACGATAATTCGATCCTGGTTGCCTCGGGAAACTCGCCGGAGCATTGGATTCTTCAGGCTCCCAGGGGAGGAAAACGCAGTGGCAAAACTGGTGGCAAAGGAACAGGTTCTGGAAATAAAGGGGCTGATGGCAGTACGCCATCGAATGCCAACAGTAATGACCCTCACGAGAAACAAAAAGGGAGCGAAGCATCAGGTGGAGGTGGTCAGGAGCCTCCGCCTCCTCCCGGTGGAGACAAAAAGGATGATCCTGAAGACACAACGGCAATTGAAAAAAGTGAGGAAGAGGAATTCTGGGAACTGTTTCTTGCAGCCATGCAAACGGAATTATACGACGATCTTTTTGACTGGATGAACAGCCACTGGTCATTTCTTGAAAACGATCTTGACCAGAAAATGGTCAACAATGTGCATGCCATGATCAGTCAGTACCACTTGACTCAGACGCAGCTGTCAAGGTTTCCGACGAGACTTTTGCCAAGTGCAGAGGCGACTGCGCCAACCACCGGGAAAACGGGTAGTAAACAGACAAAAAAAAGTAAAAAAAACGGAAAAAAAGCTGCAGGGAAACCAATGACCCTGGGCGAGTTCATGCAGTCGGTTCCCTCAACAGACAACAGCCCCAGACCTCAGGTCCGAATTGTATCGTGGAGCTATGGTAAGGCAGTGCCTGAAGGCAAGCGGGAAGATAAGGTAAAGAAAGAAAGCAAGCACACCTTGAAAAAGCCTGTAAGTGAAGAAGAAACAAACTATGGTCCCGGCACTGAATGGCCTGACCTCCATGGGGCATCAGTGACTCCGCATCAGCCGGTACAGGTATCCCCTCCTCCGCAAACTGCAACAGGTTCTTCGACAACAGCTCCACCATCACCATCACCATCACCATCACCATCACCATCACCATCACCATCACCATCACCACCAACACTGTCTGTTGTTACCACCGCTGGCCAGGAAATCTGTGAAATCTCAACGGCGCCACTGTCTGGAATGACATCGACAACAGCTTTGCCGACAGTACTTTCCACAGCGCCAATTTCTACACCGGTAACACCTTCATCAACTTCTACAACGGCTCTGACGGTAGTGCCAATTGTCGAACAGGAAACGCCTGCAAGTTTGGCAGGTCAACCATCAGGTGAAGTACCAGGTGAAGTACCAGCAACGACGTTATCATCATCGACGACAGTGTTAACAAACACGCCTCCAACAACATCGGTGGCGACAGTATCGACCATGGCCTCGGCAACAGCCCTGTCTATTACTACGAACTCTGGAACTGTGCCTGTCAGCAGATCGTCAGTGAGCCCGGTATCCAGTCCCAGCAGCTTTCCTACCACGAGTTTGTCGGGATCTCGGTTTTCTGCTCCTCCCCCTGACTTTGAGGCGTTTGGCACAGAAGGTGCTGCTTTGTCGAGCCTGTCGGATGACTTTATATTCATACACGACAGTCAGTTACTAGTGTCGAAGCCCCCAAACCCGGAACCAGATAAAGATCGCCAGGAACAGAAGCAAAAAGAAACTGGGCAGGTGGCATTTCATACGCCAACGGTTCCAGCAGACACCTCATCTGTCAGCCAGTCTGGAGCGGATTCAGGGTTCTATCGTGCTGAACTACTTTGCCCAATGAAGCCGGTCACACAATCGACAGTGGAAAATAAGCCAGTGACAGACAGGGAGCAGTCCTTCCGTCCGCAATCAGACCGTTCTGTTCGCCAGTGGCAACAAACTCCCCGGCGAAGATCTCCTGGCCAATACCGGAGAGACCGTTCAGGGCGAACCGGCTCTAAACCCGGTAGTTCTTCCTCCCCAAAAACGGGCTCTGGTGGGGCTGCAACACCGAATCCGCCGGCAGTACCGTCTACTGATAAACCGGAAGACATAGAAAGTGTGGTCTCTGAAACATCGACCACCCGTGCCCGGAATGGTGAGGGTGAGAGTCAAACCAGAAAGCAGCAAAGGAAAGAGCGGCAAGAACAGTATTACCTCAAACTGTTTGCAATAAATCCGTTATTAGAGGATGAATTAAAGGCTAAGGTAGAGAGGAATAGAAAAGAGGAGGAGAGAAAAGAAGAGAAATTACAAAAGCAGATGGAGGCAAAAAGAGAAACAGAGAAAAAACGGCAACGGGAGAAAGAAGAAAAAGCCAGAATGAAAAAGCAGAGACAGGAAGAGCAGGAGCGGTTAAGACAAGAAGCCGAGGAGAAGAGAAAGCAGGAGGCAGAGCAGAAAAAGAGAAAGGAGGAAATAGCACGACAACAGGCTGAGAGAGATAAGAATGAAGCGGAGAAAAGAGCGAAGCGACAGGCTGAGGAAGAACAGAAATTAACTCAGTCTGGGCAGGGAACAGGTTCTGAACGCTCGTTTGCTGCCCTGTTCACACCCGCAGGTCAAACGACAATACCCGAACAACAGGGCCTTGATCTTTCTGGCAGTCAGCAGCATCAGGACGACTCTTTGCCCATTGCCACAGAGGAGACAGAAGGAATTTTCATAGCCCCGGAGCTGCCGACATTAACCTTTCATGGCCAGGATTTGCAGTTTGACAGTCTTGAAGAGTTTGCCAACTTCCTTCTGCTTCAGGAGATCAGTGCCGATGATCTGTGGGGCATCATAGGGGGGGCGGTAACCGGCCAGATCAACAGCCATGTTCTCTCCCCGGCATTGCTCAGGCTACTCTGGAGGGCTGCAAGAGGCAACAGAAGTGCCCTGATGATGCTTGTCAGGGCGCATGCCCTGCAGCTTGTTAACAGACCATTGCTTTTGTTCAGAACCATTCGCTTTTTCCTTCGACTATCGGGTCAGCCTCAAGCTATTGTTTCAGTTGTTGATTCCGGGTTATGGGCCACCCATCTGGCGGCCCTGTCGGTTGGTGAAACATTAAAGCCATGCCCAACAGAATGGCCTCTGACTGTCCAGAATGCCATGATTGCGCTATGGGAAGCTTATATTGATGGAGCTGAAGTAAAAGAGATTCGTCGTTTAATGGGTGAGTTAAGTTCTGAGGATGGCCCACATGATCACCTGGAACTGTTGGTATGGGCGCTGCAGCATTGTCAGACGGGAGAGGTATTAACAGTCACAGAACAGTCTTCCTTCCAGCTGCTCTATCTGGCAGGAAGTGTTCGACTGCATAGCTTTCAGTGTCCTCTCAGAGTTCTTGTAGCAGCTTTGGCTGCTCTGGCAAGAGCAGGCAAGCTGGAGGAACTTAAGGCTCTGTGGCGGGTGTTTCTGGCCATACTCGGGGTTCATGATCCGGAAAATACCGAGGCTCTGACCAGTGCCTCAGGGCATGTTGTTGATAGTCTGTCAGCAGATTTTCTCAAGGCATTAATCGCCGCCCTGTCCCAGGATTCAGCAACCGCTGAAGCTGCCGGAATCCTGATTGCTGGCAGTGGTGTGGCCAAACAGTGGCAGGGAGACCTTTGTTCTTACTGCAAAGGCAGTTATGCAATAAGTCAGATAAATTGCCAGAATGAAGCCTGTGCTATCAATGGTATCAGGGTGTGTGGTCTGTGTATAAAAAAGCAACATGACTGGCATGGATCTAAGAACGAGGATTGCCAGGAGGCTGTCGATTTATATTCTGACAGATATGTAAGAATCAAGATTATCAGACAAAGCATGACCGTATGTGCTCTGGGTATCTGCCCTGGTGTGCTGGAGGTGCTGCCAGTTGAAAGTGTTTCTATGGCGGCATCAGGTGATAGCCAGGGCGCAGTATTACTGCTACAGGCTGCAATGGCAATGGGAGGCATTAACTGGAATGGTCCGGACTGCACGGAGGCATTAATCCGATGGTTGCGACAGGAGTTTTTTGACAACCCTGAACTGCTCAGAAAAATCATGGAATTGTTGTCTGGAGTCAATGGAATGGAGTGGGTCATTGAAGTCATCAGGGCTGAACTGGATGAGCATTCAGGTGAGTATCACGACCTGAAAGAATGAATATATTCACTGTGTTATCTCAGTACTCAGAAAATACAACGCAGTTCAGGCCAGATCTGTTGCTATTGCTTCTCTTCAATGCGGTGTGCATATTCCGGCCTGTCGTGAACACCCAATCCGGAAAAGCGTGAACACTCATTCCGCTCAATCGTGAACACTTTTCGGTCATTTCCGGTAAAATATAAAAAAAATATAAAGGACATCCACATATTTGACTAACTAAAAATATAAATATAAAGGACATCCACAAAAAAAATATAAAGGACATCCATAAATTTGACTAACCGACCGGTTGAACTATTTTTCTCCTGTTCCTGATATTTACCCTTCTGAACAGGAGTCCTTATGACCCGAGCCCGCAGCAGTCTGATTGACCCAGGCTCGACACCGTATTATCACT
>NZ_JBPCXO010000451.1:0-1967 GCF_051008435.1 Endozoicomonas sp.
GGATTTGGCCATTTTTTATGATTCTTTTCGTTGAATAGCTCGCTATTCGCCTCAAATAATCATAAAAACTGTCTCAAACCGGACTTTTTCTCGCTACGGTCGGCTAAGTCCGACAGACTCCTAGCAGGGGATATTTTCACTTTTTTTTACACCCATTAAATCGTTATTCGACGATTAGCGAACAAGAGGTCAGCCATGGGTATTTTTGAACGCTATCTCAGCATCTGGGTTGCTCTGGGTATTTTTGCAGGGCTTTTCGGCGGGTTGCAGTTTCCACAACTTTTTGACGCGCTCGGTGAATTGCAATATGCCAGCATCAACCTGGTCATCGCCGTATTGATCTGGCTGATGATCTATCCAATGATGATGCAGGTGGATTTTTCGGCCATAAAAAACGTCCATCGACGTCCAAGAGGTTTAATTGTTACCGTCACCATTAATTGGCTGGTCAAGCCCTTCACTATGGCGTTTCTGGCCGTACTGTTTATTCGCTACTTCTTTGGCGACTGGATCAGTCCGGAGCTGGGCAAAGAATATATTGCCGGTATGATTCTGCTGGGTGTCGCGCCCTGTACTGCCATGGTTTTTGTCTGGAGTCAGCTGACCAAGGGTGATCCTAATTACACCCTGGTTCAGGTAGCCATTAACGACCTGATTATGGTGGTAGCTTTTGCTCCTCTCGCAGCATTCCTGCTGGGAGTGACCGAAGTCTTTGTGCCCTGGGAAACCTTGTTGCTGTCAGCCGGCCTGTTTGTTGTCATTCCATTGCTCGCAGGGTGGTTGACTCGTAAAGCCGTCCGTAACGAAAACACTTTGAATCGATTTTCAGCACACATCAAACCCTTTTCAATCATCGGGTTGATTGGCACCGTCATTCTTCTGTTTGGTATTCAGGCCAACACGATTATTGCCAATCCACTGGATATATTCCTGATTGCGATTCCTCTGATCATCCAGACTTATCTGATCTTTGCCATCACCTATGTCTGGATGAAGAAATGGAAGCAGCCCCATAGTATTGCTTCACCCGGTGCAATGATCGGTGCCTCCAACTTTTTTGAACTGGCTGTTGCGGTTGCAATCAGTCTCTTTGGACTGAACTCCGGAGCCGCTCTGGCGACGGTCGTTGGTGTTCTGGTGGAAGTGCCTGTGATGCTGTCACTGGTCGCCTATTCTAATCGTACACGACAGTCATTCACTGATTTGAAGTCTGCCTGATACCCGACTAACCACCTGCAGGAGCGTATAAAACGCTCCTGCTTCAACAAGCCGTTTGAGAGAATCTTATGAATTCGACCCACCCTTTCTGGTTCATTCCCCTTCCTGAGAGTTCTGCAAAACTGGTACTGACACCTTGCCCGGGAATTAAGGATTCATCTCTGCCCGAAGCTCTGAACGTACTGAAAGATCAGGAAGTCAGCGCAATCCTGACCCTGATGACGCTTGAAGAGATGGAAAAGAATCAGGTTGCCCATCTGGAAACGGAAACCACCCAGCAAGGTATGCAGTGGTTCCACCTGCCCATTGCAGATGATCAGGGCCCCACAGAAGTGTTTGCATCGGCCTGGGCAGCTGCCGGACCTCAAGTACATCAGTTACTTGACGAGGGACTGTCGGTTGCCATCCACTGTAAAGGAGGCTCTGGCAGAACCGGCCTGGTGGCTGCCCAGATCATGCTGGAAAGAGGTATGGAGCTGGATTCATCCATTAAACTGATCAAAGAGCAGCGTCCGGGAGCATTCAGTTCGCCTCTACAACAGGACTATATTCAGCGGATTGCCCGCTCTCACGGTCATAAATAGAAGTCATTAAGAGGGTTCCTGAACCCAAATACTCATGACTAGGACTTACGCATTGACAGCGTGTTCCGAAATTTGATAATTGACCCAAATGATTGTTTATCAGGGATGAAAATGAGAAGTACTACTCGCCCGACTACCGCACGATGCACCCTTTCACAATACATG
>NZ_JBPCXO010000452.1:0-2869 GCF_051008435.1 Endozoicomonas sp.
GTGGCGCTCCTATAGAAGTCATCAAACAGTACGTTCAGCAGCAGAGAACACCGCATTAGTCGGCTATCGCCGACGAGCTTACATCCCCGCACTCAAAGTACGGGGTTTTACGCTCAACCGATAAATCCTTAAAGAACTGCCCTGCATTGAAACTACCGTCCTTAAAGGAACGTATGCTCAGTCTCGGACAATAAAAAGACAAGATGGCGACGTAAGCTCCGACAAAGCTTTTGCCTCTCCTCCACCGGATTTTGCTTACAACCCCATTCGATTGACCAAGACCACACTGCCCGACGGAACTCAGGATTGGGTAAAGGCTAAAGCTGTTTAATAACAGCCAAGTCAAAGAAGCTTACAGCACCTTTAATGAGGGTGACTGAGGGCTTCGGTCGAAGTCAGAGCAAATCGGGCAACCGTTAGATTACACCAGCCTTCATATCCGGCCAGACTCATGCCCAGCGATTCCATCACATCCAGGGCAAATTCATTCTGAGGAGAGGCAAAGGAGATAATTTCCTTGAAGCCCAGTCTTTTGAACCCCAGCTCGGTCACGGCTTCAGCAGCCTCGATCACCAACCCTCGACCTCGGTACTCCTGACTAAACCGCCAGCTCATCTCCACGCTGTCGCCATAGGCGGCGAACCCACATATGCCAATCAGCTTATTACTCTCTTTTAGGACAACAGCCCAGCGAGACCAGCCTCTCTGGTCAAGTTCAACCTGAAAACGCCAGAGATCGGTTTCAGCTTTGGAGGCAGGAGAGTGTGTACCGTATTGCGGTTCATCATGGGCAGTTCCTCTGATCTCAGCGTACGGCTGTAAATCAACTTCCTGCCAGGTTCTCAGGATCAATCGGGGGGTTTCGGCAACAATCAGCACATGAGACTCCAGAAACTACATGGTCAGGATGGGAGCATTACTCTCAATCAGGCTCCCAAATAAGGTTTAGTCGATTTTCTTGCTTTAACCAGAACCTACGCCCAATAATTAAATGTGTATGCTCTCTTCGACCCTGCCCCGGCAAAAAAAGTTCGGCCGATTAAACGGTTTTTTTTCAGTAACACGATGAACTGACAACCATTGCTCCCTTTGCAAATGGCTCTGACTGTTATTCACAGAATAACCGCCGATGAAACTTAAAGGAGCTTCAGCAACCAAGAGGCCTGACATTGAATCCGAACATTCTGGACTTCCTGAATAGAAAAGATGACAGCTTCAGCTGGCGCTGCCTTGAAACCAGTCACTCTGATGAATTCCCCTCTGTTGCTATCATCCAGCTGGAACTGATCTCCCAGACTTGGCAGGAAGGTATTCAATTTGGCCTTCGTCAACCCCAATGGCAACATCGCCTCACTCTTTACTGGCCAGAAGAGGGTTCTGACCATCCCTGCCTGCTGATGATCAACGGAGGATCAAGGCATGACCCGTCTCTTGAATCCACCCCTGCCAGCCATGTCGACGGTGCACGGTTATGCCAGTTAACAGAAGCTCCGATAGCTATCCTCAGAGATGTACCCAACCAACCCCTGACTTTTCAAGATGGGGTTCCTCGATCTGAAGATGATCTTGTCGCTTTTTCCTGGCAAACCTTTCTGGAAGATCCCGACAACCATGTATTCATGCCTGTTCAATGGCCCATGGTGAAAAGTGTCATCCGGGCCATGGATGCACTGGAAGAATTCAGTGAGAAAGAACTCTCCAGAATCGATGAGTTCATTGTTGCCGGTGCTTCCAAGCGGGGTTGGATTTCATGGTTAACGGCAGCAGCTGACCAAAGAATTATTGCTCTTATCCCACTGGTGATTGATGTACTGAATGTTCAGGCCTGCATCCATCATCACCTGAATGTTTATGGTGGTTTTGCCAGTGCCATCAGCGATTATGCAGACAGTGAACATGACATTCTGTCGGGCCTGGAGTCACCAGGCATGCAACAATTGCTCAATGATATTGATCCCTTTGTTTATCGAGACCAGCTCTTCCTGCCCACTTTTATTGTTAACGCCAGTTCTGATGAATTCTTTCCACCAGACTCTGCACGTTTCTATTACCCAAAATTATCGGAATTAACCTGGCTGAGATACCTTCCTAATGCCAGTCATTACCTGGGCAGAGACAGTGCGGTGAACACAGATGAGATCATGGCCTCTGTCTTTGGTGCACTGCTTTCTGAGCAAGAGATGCCCGCTATGAACTGGAGGCAACTGGATGAAGGCGGTCTGGAAATCAGAACCAGTCTGGAACCCAAAGCCGCCCGGGCCTGGGTTTGCCATAACCCTGCCGCCAGAGACTTCCGAAAAGATACACTGCTACAGGCTGGCTTAAGTTATAGAGCCGCTCACATAAAACCTGTCGACTCATCTCCATGGACTTATCAGTTTTGCCCCGTAAGCCCTGATAAAGGGTGGACTGCATTCTTCATTGAACTGGTCTTCGATAATGCTTCTTATCCGGATCTGATCTTAACGTCAGGAGTCCGAATAACGCCTGACGTTTACCCATAAACGGCCATGAACGAGGAAATTTTTTGCGTCACTCTCCAATATAACAGTGGCAAAACAAACTGTTTTCCACTGTAAAAAGCTAGTCAGACGTTTTTTTCTGATCCCGATGTTCCTTCAGCTTATCTCGCATCTCTTTGCGCAGCTCCCGGTAGGTTTGCATTTGCTGGTCGTTCAGCACCGTTGCTAATTTCTTTTCCGTTTCATCGCCGTTCTCCTTGAGAGCTCTAGGAGCCTGTCAGACTTATGCTTTCGAGCATAAATTTCAGTAGAACGAGTCGACAGTCTTGAGCGTTCTAGACAGCTTCGATGGATTCGTGAGAATAGTTGACCTATTTAATCGAATAATTGGGCCGTTCTTTCTGGAA
>NZ_JBPCXO010000453.1:0-2987 GCF_051008435.1 Endozoicomonas sp.
GTAACTGCTCAAAATTCGTAGGCAGAGCGGTTCATGAGCTGAACAGATTTTTCCCGCACCATGTCTGATAACCGGGGAATAGTTCCAGTCCCGGAGATTCGATCCTTCAGATATCTGGAGAATGACACGGCATGTAGCCTGCACGTTTTTTTCAGGCTTGCGAATGTATCCCGACAACTCTGACCAAGAGAGCTCCTGGTACCGCCGCTGATCTTTCGCCGTTTTACATACTCCCTGATCTGTCGCTCACTCAGGTTGTTATGAAGAGGTAACCACGGATACTCCAGTATCAGCAATAACTCTTCCCGAGCCCTATAAAGCTTACCCAGAACATAACAAAGGTCGGGGAAATCAACCTGCGTCGTCACCCAGCGATTAAAGTCTTGCTTAATTTCTGCCTTTCGAGCTGCTGTCGGGTTCAGGCAATACGCCTCAATGTCGTCGTATAAGTGCCAGTATTGCTTTTCCATCCAATCACGGGCTGCTCGCTCCTGTTTATTAGCAGGAATCAATTTTGCCAGAGGGCGGCTGGCATGGAACCAACACAGGGAATGTTCAAACGCAGTGTCAAACTGTCGAGCACCATCGCTGTGGATGATCATTGCTTCAGGAAAGCCGTTATTTAGCAGGCCCGCTTTGAGAACCGCCTCCGTTGCCTTACGGCGTTGCTCTTTGGGGAACAGCTGATGATCATTCAGAAAAGCTTCCCAGGCCGCTTTATCCAGGAAGTGAGTTTCGCCGTAGACAGACAAGACATCAACCCATTTGTTGGCCAGCTCGACCTGTTTCATATAGCTGATTGCAACAGGGTTCAGCACGTGTGACCGACGCTGCCCTTGAAGCAGGGTCAGGAAATTAACACGGCTCTTGCTGGAGGTGGAGGCAAACACGGTAAAGGTCTCATTGCCTATGACCGTACAATAACCGTTTTTACCATCGTGTCGAGCCCCTGTGTCGTCTACAAGTAACACGCGGGAGCAGGCAATACCTGTTTCGAGGATATCTTCTCGCTCCTGATGGAACTGCTCATGTCCATGAATCAGCAAGTCATTGAGCTTTCCTTCGGAGATTGGGCAACCATGGCTATGTAGCCAGTCGAGTAGCAAAGGCTGGGTGACACTGCAGGAATGATAAAGATCCAGCACCATGGCAGTGAGGTTATCTCCGAAGCGTCCTTTGACGTGGGCGGGTAGCGGCGCAATAACAGTCTGACCTTCAGGAGTGAGCCAAACTTCGCGACGGTAGCGCGTTGTCGTAAATTCCAGGTTCACATCAACTTGGGTAAAATCCTTGTAACCTTTACTCTTCCAGCTACCCTGTACATCTTCTGCCAGACAAACTTCCTCCCGAATGGAAGATGGGGAGGGTTTGGCTGTTCGACCGGGCTGCTGAGGACGAGGTCGTTTGCTCTTCGGTGGTGGCGTGTTGCCAGAAGCTGATGCTGGCTTGCTGTCCTCGTTGTCTTTACCGTCTTGCGTAGCCTTTTTATTCGGGCGAATCCTGGGTTGCCCCTTGAGTTTCTTCAGGTGCCGGATTTCCTCACGCAGGGCGGTGTTTTCAGAGGTCAGCTTGTTGACCTTGTTGAGCAGATTGCTGACAAGGGTTTTGAGTTCGCTGACTTCTGTTTCAAGTGCTGAGGTTTTGGACGGCTTCATGGGTTGAGATTATGCCCGACTCGAATACACAAAGTTTTGATGCCTGTGTGTTGACTCCCTACGAATTCTGAGCAGTTACTATTTTTGCTTGGCATGATGCAGATTGGTAGTCGGGAAAACCGAGTATATTCCACCTCCCTGAAACCTATAATGAGCCTTTGCTTTTTAAGTGAGCTATGAAAGCGGCACCTGACACTATTGCCTGTAAGTGCCTTTGAAAAACAAAACTATTATAATTATTATTCGTCATTGTACAATCATCAGATATTTGTCTTTCATCTCCAAAGGAAACAGGCATTGATTCATCCCATTCGGATCGATACCCATTAAAGTAGTCGTGTCCATAATCAAAGTTCCAAAACCACTCCCAGCTAATGTCACACCCTGGAATTAGTTTTTTATATGAAATCTCTGTCTGTTTTGATGTGTGATCGACAAAATAGAGCAGTGGCGACTCATTTATATCATATTCAATTTCAGTAGTTTTCCCACTAACTGAAATTATATTGATTTCTGCCCTGAAAAGTCTCTCACAGTTATTTATGCTCTCTGAAAGAGTGTCGGTGAATGACTCTAGCTCTTCCACATCTATTTCCCACTTGTCAATTTCATCATGAATCAAACCAAAATCATATCGGCCAACTGCTCCTCCCATAATGAGAGGAGCCAGTGGCCCATGAAATACAGGCATAACGTGAGCAGGAACAGTCACATCTTCTATAAAATGCAAACCACTTCCAGTAGCAACAGGGTCAAACTCATAGGATGCTTTTAATGTATTTTCAATAGAATGTAATAACCCTGTCATGGATCGATTTATGGGGAAATATTCCTGCCCGCTTTCTTTTGATGAATTATAAAAATGCCAGTTAAAAATTCTGTAAGGGGCCTTACTAATACTGGTATCTTCTCCAGAATTTGCATTTATTATCTGTTCACTTTCGTCAGAACTAATAGTACCAACGCTTTCTAAGGTTTTTTGGCATTTGTTGTATAAATTAATTGAGCTGTTAGATATCAATTGATGCTGATATGGCTCATAGCCATATAAATTTGGTGATACATGTATTATCACCAAAGGAATAAATATTAATGTTTTAAGCTTTTTGAATTTCATTACACTTTCCTTGTGACATGTATCAGATGAGCGCCTTTTTATAAGCTCTCGCTTAATTTTTTACTCTCTTTTTGAGAGTTAGTAAAGGAAAGGCTCTTAGTGGATTCCGGGGAGCTGGAAACAGGATGACTTATGTGACTATGAATAGAAGACGTTTTCTTGTAAAACAGTGTCATGAAACTTTATGACCTCCTCGATAACGCCAAGTGCTATGA
>NZ_JBPCXO010000454.1:0-15737 GCF_051008435.1 Endozoicomonas sp.
GGCTCTTTTGAAAAATGAGTGGGTAACCATGTATATTTACCCACTTCACTCACCCCATTGAACTCACCTGAAGGCTCACATGGAAGACCTGTTTCAGACCGCTCTTGGCATTACCGCTCCTTGGTATATTGAGTCTCTTAAATTCAACGCCGAGCAGTCTCGCCTGGATATTTTTATCAACTTCCAGCGAGGGGCTACGTTCAAGGATAATGAGAAGGATGACCCCTCTGGCAAGAAATACAAAGCATACGACACCGTGAAAAAACAATGGCGTCACATGAATTTCTTTCAGCACGAATGCTATCTGCACGCCCGTGTACCGAGGATCAAACGGGACGATGGAAAAGTCCGCCTGATTCCGCCGCCCTGGAGTGGCAAGCTCAGTGGCTTTACCCTTCTGTTTGAAGCCTTTCTGATCCAGATGTGCCGTTCAATGCCCGTGCATCATGTCAGTAAGTTGACCAACGCCTCTGATTATCGGCTATGGACATTGCTTGAGCTCTACGTCAATGCAGCTCGGTTCGATGAAGACTACAGCGGGCTACAGACTATTGGCATGGATGAAACATCAGCCGCCCGAGGGCATGATTACATCACCTTGTTCGTCGATCTTGAGGAAAAGAAAACAGTCTTTGTCACTGATGGCAAAGACAGTGAAACGGTCAGGGAGTTCATTGACGATCTCCAGGAACACAACGGTAAGCCAGAACAGATCAAGCAAGTAAGCTGCGATATGTCACCTGCGTTTATCAAAGGCGTTCGAGAAGAGCTCACAGAAGCGGAGATTACCTTTGATAAATTCCATATCATCAAGATTATCAACGAAGCGGTAGACAGTGTGCGAAGGGAAGAGGCAAAAACCAACCCTCTGCTCGCAGGTGCACGCTACGCCCTACTGAAAAACGAAAATAACCTGACTGTAAAGCAGAAAGCGATTCGTGAAAATCTTAGCCTGCCAAGCCTCAACCTGAAGTCCGTACGGGCCTTGCAAATCAGGGAGACCTTTCAGCAACTGTACACGGCGACCAGCAAAGAGGACTTTGAGTCAAAGTTAACGAAGTGGTATTTCTGGGCTACACACAGTCGATTAAAGCCAATCATCAAGGCCGCCAAAACCATAAAACGACATTGGGATGGTGTCCTCAACTGGAAGGACAGTCAAATCAACAATGGTTTACTGGAAGGTTTGAACTCGGTCATACAGGCAGCCAAGCGAAAGGCAAGAGGCTATAAGAAACCGCACTTTAAAATTATGGTTTATTTACTGACTGGCAAGCTGAATTTCACCCGAGTGAATGAATCCTGCTTACCCACTTGAAATTCAAAAGAGCCTCATGAGGCTTTTTGAAATTCCAGTGTTTGATTACTGTAATCAAGAGGTAAGTATTGTTGTCATAAAATCCCGGACAGTAAACCAGCACATGGCCTGACTTTCTCTGAAACTGCACCAGCCTCACCGGAAAGTACTTCCCATCACGCTTGACGTGTATATGCTGGAGCTCCAGATAAGACCGATGATGGGTAAAATCATAAGGGGCATCTCGCCCAAACGTCGTTGGAAGAACTCCCTTTTCCTTGTACAGCCTAAAGTCATTCAACAGATCGTCAGCTTCTGCTTTACCAATGGTATCGATTATTAAGCGACTCTGAAACAGCCTTACCTTAGCCATTACAACCCTACTATTTATTGGTAGTTAGCACTTTTTTTGTTTTTTCACTCAACCGGTCTAATTGAGTCTCAGAGGGGTTAAAACGCCCTTTCTCTCCTTTTTTTTCTGCTTTTTCTCGATGATTCTGATCATCTTCAAGAATTTCAAACAGTTGGTTATCGCTGCCTTTTATGTATTGTTTTCGCACTCGACAAATTCCCCTAGGTCATCATCAGACCCGTTTCTCAACTTTTCGGTCATCTGCTCAACCATGTCATCGGTTGTAGTAAAACGACCCGATACGCTCTTTAACTCAGAAGTACCACGTTGAGCATACTCGCAAAATGTTGTCATTTCTTCAAACAGTTCTGCTGGCACGGCATAAAACTGAACCTCATTGTTCGAGGTTACTGCGATAGCGTCACCCTGAGCCTCAGAGATGGCATTGCTCGGATTGGTTTTGAATTTACTAATAGAAGTAGTGAACCCGCAAAGAACTTTCTGCAACATAGAATCACCTTTTTTAGATCTAAATCGAATCATTATTTAGATTAAGTGTAACACTATATTTGGATATATATTTGGTTGGTCGGATATTATTGTATCCTCATTTTTATTGGGTACAGACTATGGCCTGGTATCAAAGACACGTAGCTCCAGCCAACTCTTCAGGGTCTCCCAGGATCACCGTCCTGTTCGTCAGGGAAGACTTACTATGGATACCAAGTTCAGAATATCTGCCGAACCCACACAGCAACCTTCAAGTGACCATTCCCTTTCGACACGAGCAAGGCGCTCTGGTTGGTCCCAATATTTTTAATACTTAAGAGACCTTGCCCTCAGTATGTGACCGGCTGTTAATCCCTCAGATGGGACTTCTGCTTGAGGATATCCCTTCTCTGTTTTTTGTCCGGGCGACGATCCGGTCTGGGGGCCATAGTGCCTCGCATGGCTTTACGCTGTTCAGCCGCCTTTTCTCGAGACTGGATACTGGCGGCGGTCTCTTCGTAAAGCTGCTGCGCTAACTCCGCTTTCTGGCGTTTGTCAGAGAGCTCACGAACCGTTACTACTCTTTCATCCCAGCCAGTCCGCAGTTTCAGCTCATCACCGACTTTGGGCTCTTTACCGGGTTTGCAGCGCTGGCCATTCAGGTGCACCTTGCCACCTTCAATGGCTTCTTTGGCAATATTACGGGTCTTGTAAAAGCGGGCAGCCCAGAGCCACTTGTCCAGGCGTATTTTGTCTGGCTGTTTATCGTGAAAAATATTTTGCTTTGCCATTATTCATCCTCAAGAGTCAGTAAAATATTTTTCTCTGCTCATGGCTGTTTCTGTCTTTATTCATGACACAGGCTTATAGCGAAAGAAAAATAGTTTTCAGCAGCCGTATGGATAGAAATTGGTGCAGTAAACTATTTTTCAAGACCCGTTAGAGGTGAATAAGGTCACGAAAATCTTCGACAGCCTGATACCGGCCCGTATCCTTGGCGCCC
Source organism: Endozoicomonas sp. (assembly GCF_051008435.1). GTDB lineage: Bacteria > Pseudomonadota > Gammaproteobacteria > Pseudomonadales > Endozoicomonadaceae > Endozoicomonas_A. The sequence goes on from NZ_JBPCXO010000454.1 coordinate 3,142, forward strand.
TGCTTACTGTCTGGATAGCGAATAGCCAGTAAATGGGCGATGCCGTAAGTTCTGGCAGAGTCCAGCACTGGAATGCTGTCATCTATAAACAGAGCCCTTTCTTTGTCAGTTCCGATATCGGCTTCAAGGTTGTGCCAGAAAGCCTGAGACTCTTTGGGGTAGCCGTAATCATGGGAACTGATCAGCTTGTCAAAATAGTGTGCCATGGAGAGTCTTTCCAGCTTCAGCGACAAGCTGTCCCGGTGAGCATTCGTGATCATGATCACTTTTTTGCCCCTGTCCCGGAGGTTTTGCAGAAAATGGTCGGCATCGGGTCTGAAGCTGATCAGGTGAGCTATTTCGTGCTTTAGTGCCACAATCTCCAGTTCCAGTTCCTTAGCCCAGTGATCCAGGCAGTACCATTCCAGCTTACCGTAGGTTTGAGCCAGGCGGGGATGCAGTTCTGCTTTTGACTGCTCCAGAGTAATGCTGTGTTTCTCGGCGTACTTCTGGGGCACGTATTCCATCCAGAAGTAGTTATCAAAATGGAGGTCCAGCAAGGTACCATCCATATCGAGGAGAACAGTATCTATGGTATTCCAGTTAATCATAATCACCTCGACTTTCTTCTGTTGCCATGATTACTCAATTCGCAACTGAACGGCAAAGTTTTTTGTTAATCAGTGCTATTGTCCACTCATGACTCTATATTGTTGGCGCAAGACTGAGTGAATTGGATGTACATCGACGTATGTATAATAACGGCTGAACAAGAGGCAGGGAATCATGTCAGAAAAACCGGTCATCAAAGCGTGTCGTGAAATTGCACGCAGTCGTCTGTTCAGAATAGAAGAACTGGAACTTAAATTCTCCAATGGTGTTGAAAGAACCTATGAACGGTTGGGTTCTTTTGGAACGGGCCACCAGGCTGTGATGGTGGTACCGCTATTGGATAACAATCGCTTTCTGATGATTCGTGAGTATGCCGGCGGCACTGAAGATTATCAGCTGACCCTGCCCAAGGGGCTGGTTGAGCCGGGAGAGAGCCTGGAAGAAGGTGGTAACCGTGAATTAAAGGAAGAAGTCGGCTACGGCGCCCATCAATGGAAATACCTGAGTGAATTCACCCAGTCACCCAATTATATGAAGAGCAGAATACACTCCATGGTGGCCTGGGATCTTTATGAAGAAAGGCTTGAAGGTGATGAACCAGAGCCCCTGGAAGTGGTTGAGTGGTCCTTTGACCGCTTGTTGGAATTGAATGACAGGCCGGATTTTTCTGAAGCGAGAGCACTGGCTACTTTGTTTCTGGTCAGAGAGAAAATTCAGGCTGGATGGTTGGAGAACTCAGATGGTTGACGACAAGCTGATTGAGTCTTTGAAGCAGATTGCTCAACAGGCCGGAGAGACCATCCTGACGATTTATCATCAGGAGGATCTGGGCATTCAGCACAAGTCTGACAAGACTCCTGTGACAGTGGCAGATCTCAAGGCTAACGAGGTGATTGAAAAGGGCCTTCAGGCTCTGGATCTTCAATACCCTATTTTGTCTGAAGAGTCAGTTCATACTGGCTTTCAGGAGCGCAGAAAGTGGGCTCGGTACTGGCTGGTCGACCCTTTGGATGGCACCCAGGAATTTATTAATGGGAATGGTCAGTTCACGGTGAATATTGCGCTGATGGAAAAGTCGGAAGATGGCCGAAGCTACCCGATCTTTGGCGTGGTTCATGAGCCTGCCGAGAATACCGTTTATTGGGGCGGAAGAGATCTGGGCGCTTTTAAACAGATTGAGGATCGCCAGGTTGTCAGTATTGCCCCAAGACCCTTCCAGCCTGAGCAGGAGACAGTAGCGCTGGGAAGTCGCAGCTACGGGACAGAGAGAGCGACGGCATTTGCTGAAAAACTCAGGACTCTTTATCCAAACCTGGAAGTAAGACCTGTAGGCAGTGCCTTGAAAAGTTGCCATATTGCAGAAGGCTTAGCGGATATCTACCCCAGGCTGGGTCCCACATCCGAGTGGGATACCGCAGCGGCACAAGCTGTAGTGGAAGGCGCAGGAGGTTTACTGCTGGATCCTCACGGCAAGCGTTTTTCCTATAACTTCAAGGAAAGCCTGCTGAATTCCGATTTCCTGGTGGTGGGTGACTCTTCTCAGAACTGGTTAAAGATCTGGAACCCAATCATACTGATTGGCCTTTAGCCCGGACATTTTTTTAGTCCGACAGGCTCCTGATCATTTCTGAGGCCTCTATGCTGATCAACGCGGTTTTATGGAATTTGCCGACTAGAAAACATATCGGATCTTGTCGGCTTCAACCACAATAGGTTTTTTGGGGTCTTTCAGCACCTCACCCTTAATAATCGTGGGGGAGCCAAAAAGCAGACCTTTTTCCGGTATGTCTTCATTCCCGATCTGGATCTGGATTTCTCCGGTTTTATCCCGGAACAGATAGGTCGAACACTTCAGTTTTTTGATGATCTGGCCTGAGAGTCGAACCAGTTCTTCATCATCACTTTTCTCTATGACCTGATCGATATTCTGCTTTGTATAATCATGAGCTTCACCAGAAGCTACTGGAGATGGCAGAGGGAAATAGTTTTCTGAAAAAGCGGGCAAGGACAACAAACAGAGGCCGCAGAAAAAGAGTCCTTTCATTGAAATCATCCTTTGACTGTCTATTGTTCAGAATAGCTCAGCTGGCTAACTCTTAAGAGCTGGAGTAGGCTTTCTTTTATCTTACTGTTTGAAGGACCCTGAATTGTGCAAAAAATACTGGTGAGTGCCTGTCTTCTGGGTGATCCGGTTCGATACAACGGCAAAGCTAAAATAGCCGATGATTTCTGGTTGAACGTGTGGCGTAAGGAGGGTCGTATTATTTCTGTCTGTCCTGAGTTGGAAGGGGGGTTGCCAGTACCCAGGCCTCCTGCGGAAATTGTTGAAGGATTAGCGGGTTGTGTGATTGATGGCTCTGCCGAAGTGGAAACCGAGTGTGGTCAAAATGTTACCAAGCCATTTCTGACGGGGGCTAACAAAGCACTCCAGTTGTGTCAGAAGCATGGGATTCAAATCGCTATTTTGACAGAGGGCAGCCCTTCCTGTGGTAGCTCCAAGGTTTACGATGGCACATTTTCGGGGCAAAAAATTACCGGCCAGGGTGTCACTTCAGCTTTCCTGGAAAGACATGGTGTCAGCGTCTTCAATCAATTCCAGTGTGAGGATGCTCATCAGTGCCTGAGCAGACTGGAGCAAGTGATGGGATAACCCAATGACCTCTTTCAGGTCATGAAGATGTTTAAAATCAGTTCAAGTGATACTATCGATCGCTCTTATCTGACTCAAAATAACAATAATAGTGAGTTATGTTTATGCTGGTTCTTCGCCTTGCGCTGGGCTTATCTGCCCTGGGTTACCTGATCTTTATGGATGCCTTTTCCGGTCTGACCGGAGCTTTTCTGAAGGCTTTGCCCATCTTTATATTAATGATTGTTGTCACTTTGAAAGCTGAGCCAGAATGGAAATCAGGATTGCTTTTGGCGCTGCTGTTTTCTGCGGGTGGTGATCTGGCCCTGGCTTTACCCGATTACCTGGAAAACAGTTTTATCGTGGGACTGGGTAGCTTTCTCATTGCTCAGCTGACTTATGCAGTGATGTTCTGGAAAAACAGGCTCAGAGATGGCAACCGAACCCGATATGCTCTCGCATTTCTCCCCTTTGCGGTCTGTGTTGCCCTGATTGTAGTGCCGAACAGTGGTGCCATGATGGCGGCGGTCATACTTTACCTGTTGGCTATCAGCTTTATGGTGGTGGGGGCGGCTCTTTGTAATAAGCCCCCGCGCTGGCTTTTTCTGGGGGCTCTGACCTTTGCGCTGTCAGACACTCTTCTGGCATTCAATAAGTTTGTGGTTGCGCTGCCTGCCGCTGGTCTTCTGATCATGTTGACCTATTATTGTGCCCAGATTCTGATTATCGAAGGGGCTCTTAAAGAAAAGCCCAATCACTGAATGTAGCGGCCTGGCCCTTGTATTTGCCTTCCTGATCATAAAGGTTCCAGACCAGCGCCTGTTCAATCAAGAACCGGCGTCCGGTACTGGAAATCCGTATGCCTGAATAGTTGTTGATATAACCGTTGTCATTGACTTCTTTCAGCAGTCTGGCTCGTTCTTCTCTGTTGGGTTGCTCTGCAGAATGCCTGGAAGGCAGTTGAGTGAGGGTGTTCCAGTCCATTTCAAAGAGAGACTGGGCGGTGAGGTTGCCGTAACAGAAGATCGGATCATTTTCTGTTCCATGAGATAACAGTACCGCAGGGTGTTCGTAGAGTTTTATACCCAATTCAGGGTCGTTCAGAGACAGTCCGCAGAGCAACTGGCCGGTCAGGTTAAAGTAACTGCTGGCCATCAATAGACCTTGTTGCAGAAGAAAAGAATCGTGAGGTGAGATCATGTACTGCCTTGATGGAATAGTGGCTTGGTCAATCGTTCAGAAATAATAATTCTGTATTGAGTTAGCATCTAGCCGACAGTGTATTTTATACGCAGCCATGGTGCGACAAGCGATAGCAGCAAAGCAAAATAGAAAAAGAGCCTAAACTGAATCAGGATTCTACTTTTTATTTTTATTTTTTGTTTTTAATAGCAACCTTGATGAAGGCTTTTATGGCAAAGTCTATTGATGAGATCGCTAAATTGGCAGGCGTCTCGGTCACGTCGGTGCGTCTGGTAATCAACGGCCAGGACAAGAAATACCGCATCAGTGAGAAGACCAGAGCCAAAATCCAGTCCATAATCGATGAGCATGGTTACTATATTAACCAGACCGCTCGCAGTCTCAAACTACAGAGAACGCAGACCCTGGGGCTGGTCGTTCCCCGTTTGACCAACCCTTTCTTTTCCCAGTTGACCGAGGCTCTTGAGATTCGCTGCAGAGAGTCTGGTTATCAGCTGATTACTGTTTGCTCCAGAGATGAAGCTGAGCTTGAAAAGCAAGTGGTTGAAAATCTGATCTACCGCAGTGTGGATGGGCTTTTTGTGACTTCAAGCTACCAATCAAGACAAAGTGACCTGCTGGAGAGCCATCATGGCAAGCCGGTGGTCTTTTTGGATCGTGATTTTGGTATTCCGAATATAGCCGTCGTGTCCACCAATAACCTGGATGGCGGGAAGCTTCTGGGAAGAAAAATGTCCGGACAACTGGGTGAGCGACAGTTGATCTTTATGGGTGCGGATGAATGGTTGCCGACTATCCAGGACAGGCTGGAGGGTTTGAAGGCCGGATTGTTTGAAGGCGGCTATCAGCTATCCGATGGCAATGTGCATTTTGCCGAAAGAATCAGCAGAAGCCATGCCTATCAAAAAATGTCTGAGCTTTATAAGAGCCTGAGAGGACCACCTGATGCTCTGGTGACTCCAGCACTGCCTGTGCTGGAAGGGTGCTTGGAATATCTGAAGAAAGAGCACGGTGAAATCCCGCGAGACATGCTGATTGGATCCTTTGACGATCACGCCATGTTGGGTTTTTTGCCTAATAAGGTGTTTGCTGTACGCCAGAATGCTACTGAGTTGGCTCTTGAAGCGTATCGCATTCTTGAAGCCATGATCCGGAAGGACTATCCGGAACAGCAGAAAATGGTGATCATGCCTGAATTGATCACTTATTTGGAATGAATGCATGAGTGGCGTGTACTGCCGATATCTGAAAGATAGTACTTAAAGGTTTTTTACCGCAATATGCTGTTGACGCTGATCCCCAAAGGTTTTTTTTCCAGGCAGGCTCGTAAACCTGAGGGGATTTTTGGTCGCTACCTGATGAGCTACCTGTTCCGAAAAGGCAATGAAAGCCTGAATGGTAAAGTGCTCGGTCAAATGGGGCTTTCTGAAACAGATAGCATTCTGGAAGTGGGTTTTGGACCCGGCAGTCTTATCAAGGCAGTGGCTGCTAATGTCACCAGCGGCAAAGTCTATGGTGTCGACTTCTCAAGGGCTATGTTGCAAAGTGCCTGTAAACTCAATCAGAAAAATATTGATTCAGGTCGGGTTCAATTGCTTTTCTCAGACAGTATCAGGCTGCCTTTTCCCGATAGCAGTTTTGATAAGCTCTGTACGGTCAACACACTTTATTTCTGGCCAGACCCCAAACAACAGCTCAAAGAGTTTCTCAGGGTACTTAAACCCGCAGGAAAACTGGTCATAGGATTCAGGGACTCAGAAACACTGGAATCTTTGAAATTGGATTCTCAGATTTTTAACTTCTATACCTCAGAAGAAGTGGCTGAGCTTCTGAGACAGTCAGGCTTCGATCAAGTCAGATTGCAGCAACACCCCAACATCGCATTGTCCTCCATGATCGCGGAAGGATGTAAGGCAATGTCTTGATGATCTTATCAGTAAAAACGACAGTGATAGTTTGGTGCTGGGGTATTTCGAACCATTAAAGCACTGTAAGGAATGACCAGGTAGCTACTCTAAACTCATGATGGCTGTAGCTACCTGCAACTGATGCTTGAATGACTGTTTTAGAAGTGTTCCCCATTTTCGTAGTAGCGTTTTGGATCAAATGTACTGAAACGAACACAGATATCCAGTTCATCGTTGTTGCCCAGCTCTGAGCGAATGGTATGGGTAATGATTCCTGCCGCCTGATTCTGAATGGTCTGGCCTCGGTCGAACCAGGAAACATCTACCATGGGATAGCGGTTACCTCCCAGCCGGCCATCAAAGATGAACTCCATGCTGAGTAATTCCAGTGTGAAATAATCTCTGGGACAGTCGAGCAGCTTGGCCAGATCATCTACAAGCGGTTTGCTGATGTTCTGTACGGAATCCGTGTTCAGGCCACTGAAACGTAAATGAGGCATGAGAAGTACCCTTGATACAGTATTCGGTACTGTTCTAGTCTAACATCTTGTTATCCAGCCTGACGTTAGGAAAGGCCTTATGAAAACTTTACCTGATCATGTTACTGCCTATAAGAAAACCCCTGTATTCGATCAAGATTCGATGCCGGCAGGCTTATTGAAAACGCATAGAACGAAAGAAGGAACCTGGGGTGTTCTGAATGTGCTGGAAGGTTCGGTGGTCTTTTGTCCGGAACAGCAAAGTACCGAAAAAGTCAGTCTTTCAGCGGGAGATCAGTGGGTTATTCAGCCAGAACAGGCGCATCACCTTGAGCTGAATGGGCCCGTTTCCTGCTACGTGGAGTTTTATAAGTAGCGTTATAAAATGACAACTGCCTTAATTTTCAGGACAATCCTTAAACAAGTTTGGCACTTTTACTGCTTATACTTGCATCTATAGTTTTCAACAACACTGTAATAACAACGGAAATGCGATGAAACGTTTCATTTTTGCGGCGGCTCTCTGTGCCTCCTCAACAACTGTCCTGGCTGCAGCTTCATCCTGGTCATATGGTGGATCGGAAGGTCCTGAATACTGGGGTGATCTCAACAAAAAGTATGAACTGTGCAAGATGGGTAAGAATCAGTCCCCCGTCAATCTTGATCACTTTATCGAAGCGGATCTTAAGCCTCTGAATATCCAGTATTCAGCGGCGGGCAATGAAATTTTGAATAATGGTCATACCATTCAGGTTAACTTTCAGCCTGGCAGCACCCTGTCTCTGAATGGTCATACCTATGAACTGAAACAGTTTCACTTCCACGCTCCCAGTGAAAACCAGATCAAAGGTGAATCTTTTCCCCTGGAAGTGCATCTGGTGCACGCCGATAAAGAAGGCAACCTGGCTGTAGTGGGCATCATGTTCAAAGAAGGTGCTGAGAATAAAGCTCTGGTCAATGCCTGGAAGCAGATGCCAGAAAAGAAAAACGACAAGGTGGCACTGAATCAGGTCATCAATGCAGCCGATATGCTGCCAGCCAACAAAGAGTATTACCGGTTTAATGGTTCTCTGACGACACCTCCCTGTTCAGAAGGTGTTACCTGGTTGGTCATGAAAGACCCCGTGACGGTTTCCAAAGCACAGATTGAACAGTTCACCAAGGTGATGGGAACTCATACCAACCGCCCTGTACAGCCTTTGAATGCACGCCCTGTATTGCAGTAATACATCTCAGGGGAGATAGCCTTAATCGGGCTATTTCCCTTCCTATCCTGGTTAAAGTTTATTAGGCTCATGGCTGAGTCGTAAGAATATATTAATGGATGTAATCAGTTAATGAAGTACCCTGCCCCTTTGAGATCCGGTAGTCGAATCGCTGTCACCGCATTTTCCTCAGGTGTCTCTGAACCTTGTCATTCACGTCTTGATCGATGTCTGGATTATCTTCGCTCTCAAGGCTATGAAGTGATTGAAGGTCAGTGTCTCAGGTCTGATATAAACCATGTCAGCGCACCATTGGAGAGTAGAGCGGTAGAGCTGACATCTTTTCTAACGGACGATTCCATCGATGCGATTATGCCGCCCTGGGGTGGAGAAATTGCAATGGATCTGCTTTCAGCTCTGGATTTTTCCCTGATAGCCAAAGCAAAACCCAAGTGGCTGGCAGGCTTCTCTGATATCAGTACATTGACGTCGGCATTAACCAGTCGGTGTGACTGGGCTACGGCGCATTGTTCCAACCTGATGCAACTCCACGGTTTGGAGCAGGAGCCGTTAACAGCAAATACCCTCGCTTATCTGGGAACTACAGAAGCGTTTACTCAGCATGCCTCAGAGAAATATCAAGTCAGGGGGGAATTTTATGCTGAAAACCCTGATGCAGTGTTAAACCTCACCGAGACCACACACTGGAAATCCTTGAGCGGAAATCAGGAAAACGTAGAGCTTTCAGGCCGGTTGATGGGAGGCTGTCTGGATACCCTGTGTCATCTGCTGGGCTCTGATTATCTTGATCTGAAGGCATTTCAGGAAAGATACAGTCAGGATGGCATCCTACTTTTTCTGGAAAATGCAGAGCTTTCTCCCACCGCTTTGATAAGAGCATTGATGGGCCTGAAATACAGGGGCATTTTTAACCATGTGAAGGGTCTATTGATTGGCAGAAATCCATCTGATGAGCATCATGGTCAATCTCTGACCTATCAACAGGCATTAAATTATGGACTGGAAGATATAGAGATCCCGGTTGTCTACGATGTTGATATCGGACATCTGCCACCTAATCTGACATTGATCAATGGTGCATTGGCGAATGTCCGTCTGACTGATGGTAAGGGCAGTATTCAACAGAAGTTGATCTGAAGCCGAAATACCTTTTTCTCTTCTTTTACCCTGCTGATCGATATTTTTCCGCTAAATTTATCTAGTTTGTTAGGGTGAAAGCGGGAGAGAAAACTTGTGATATCAGGTTTAAGGTCATTTGTTCTTCGCAAATATGGGCTGGTTCTTCCATTTACGATTCTTTTGCTGCTTTCACCTTTGGCTCAAAGCTGTTTTGATTCAGGGGAAAGCCTCTACTATTCCTCTCGTGGCCGTGGTGGTTACCAACCTATAGGGCAGGAATTGAGTCCTTGTGTTGAATGGTGGGAGTGGAATAAACCCTGCATAGACTGCCCTGTCTATGTCTTATTACCTTTCGCAACTCTAGTGATATTGGGCATGGTAGGTTTTGCCATAGTTGAAGTGGTCGAACTGTATACACAGAAAGACAAAGCTTCTGATGCCAACATGACGATGAACAGCCTGCTTGTACCTGCCGACTTGCAGGTGGATGACGAGTTCATTGATGCTACGAAAAGCTGTGAAAATGGTATGACTCCCCTGGCTCAGCTGGAACCAGAGTATCTCCCCGAAAGCGCACAGACGGATGTATATCTCGCCTCAGAACTGAGTGTTTATGCTGAGTCTGAAAAGCCTGCTATCGCTTATGGTGATCTCAAGTTTCTGAATCGAATGCTTTGTAACGTGAAACCGGATAATCAATGCACAAAAGACTTGATCCGATCGGTTCAAAGTATGGACATTAAAAAGGCATCACAACTGGTAGGAAAGATTAAGGTTCTGGCAGGGCTGGTGCCGGCCACCAGAGCAATCAGTGCTCTGGAGTTACCCGATTTTATAGTCAAGCTTCTGGATCTGAAGCCTGAAACGGAGTCGAAAAAATTCTACCTGAATCATGAAGGTTTGATTTGCCCCTCTATAGATCTTTCCTATTGATCCGAATAAAAAAACTGAGTAATCAAGGCGCAAAAAGCGCCTTGATATTGAATCAACCGACTAACAAAGGCACTGATTACGCCTGGCCATAACCAGCCTTTTTGTCTGCCTGACACCTGAAGCATTCAACTCGTTCAAAGCCACTTCCATACTTTGCAGCAGTGTGTTGAGTTTGTCCCGGGTGACTACTTGTTGTACGACGATTCTCAGAACCTGAATACCCTGGGTATCTTCTGGTGTAAACTTTGGGATGTTATAAGCCGGTACAACCCAGCCACTCTGTGCCAGCTTGTCTGACATATCCACCAGATCCCAGCTAGGTGGGTTATCAGGGTCTGCCCAGGTCAGGGCGATGATAGGGAGTTCCATTCCTTCATTGTCCCCAGTCATGCTGATATTACTGACGTTGGTAAAGTACTGGCTAAGGGTCGGATGAGACTCAAGTTGTTGGACAAACCAGCGACTGTTTTCGACACAGTTATCCATAATGTCTCGATACCCTCTCCGGCCAAAGCGTAGAAAGTTGTAATACTGCATGACGATCATGGCAGAGCCTCGGGAAAAGTTGACGGTGTAATCGTCAAAGCTACCCCCAAGGTAAGCGATGTTATAAACCAGAGAAGGATCTACTACTGAACTGTCTTTGAAGATCACACTGCCCATACCGGTAAAGATCATACCAAACTTGTGATTGGATATGTTGATGGACAAAACTCTCTTGGGACATTCCTTGAAGTTGAAAGGGATTGCGGAGCCCGATGAAGAAAACATCAGAACAAAACCGGCACTGGCAGCATCGACATGAACAGGAATATCCATAATCTCTGGAATACGTTTAGGCGCGGGTTGTTGTGGATAAAGTCTGGCGTATTCCTGCTGATAGAGTTCGTTGAACTGCCGCTGCTGTTCATCACTGTATTGCTTGTTCTGCTCTATGCAAAAGTTGTCCACAGCGTCGTCTATGGCAGGAACATTGTCACTGTTGCCAGTAAAGGTAGTACCGACACAAGTGCCAACCGCCATGACAAGCTCTCCGATACACCGGCCTTTCTGGGAGCCCGGCTTATAACCCATAGCCGTTCTTATCTGCTGGGCATAAGGTGATACAGGGTCTTCTATTTCCGTTTCCAGAATGCTCTTAACAATATCACCATCATGAAGCGCATAAGGTGCCCCATCGACTTCTATATAGAGTGAGGTAGCATCGTAATAGCGGCAGAACTTGTCCCAGCAACCATGGACCTGTGAGCTCATCAAAACTACAGGTCGGTCTCTGGCATCTGCCTTAATGCCTAAAACATCGCTGTTATCCAGCAATACCCTCTGTTTAAGATTCCAGATGAACTTATGGGCGATAAATCCCAGCATGACTGCCTCAGAAGAGCCAATGGTGGCTGTACCATAAAGCGCCTGAGCTGCTTCTTCCTGCTTGTGGGCAGGGGCTTTTTCATCAAACTGAGTGCCCAATTATTTGGCCAGCATCCGGGTTGAGCGCTTTTCTGCCAGGTTGGTTCCGGGGTATTCGGTGTGATCAATGAAGTTTTTCATGATGCTGTCTTTGACCACCTGCTCACCCCAGGGGTCGGTGTAAGCCTCATTGCAGAATGTCGCCAGGTTCAAGCCCGGCTTGGCATCCATGAGTAACTCGTTTTTGATCATCTGATAGGCTGAATCAGCCGGTGTCGGGTATTCCGGTAACTCTGCCGCTGAAAGGTTGAGACCTCCGGAAAAGTCTTCACGACCATAGACAGGAGTCAGCGGTTCAAAGAGATGTTCGGGTGTCAGAGCGGTAGCTTTTCCGTTCCTTGGCATTTTGGGATTCCTTATGGAATGAAAGGGGTTATTTTTCAGGGTTTGTCAGGCTGTTTTGGATCTTTATGTTGTTGTGGGTCATAGGTGTACTGCTTGCCATAGGGGAATGGGACTGTTTTTTTAGTCAGTGCGCCGTAAATCTCGGGTCTTCGGTTGATCAAATAATCTGTGTCGGCAGGTTGGATATTTTTGATGTCTGCTCGAAGGCAGTCGGCAATCAGCAGACAATTTTCATTGTTAACGGCAGCCACCATGGCTTTGCCGTAGGGGTTGCAAATAATACTGTTGCCACTGTATTTCAGGACCGGATTGCCCTCGGTGTCGTACTCTTCACCAGCCCGGTTGCTGTAACTGCAAAAGTTAAGGTTAGTGAGAGCATTGGCAGGAATGTAATGTTGCGCTATGTCCGGGTAAGGCTCTGTCTGCCCAGGCAACATACCTTCAGGTGCTGCTGTTGGAAAAACCGTTAATAGAGAACCATTGAGGGCAAGACAGCGTGCGACTTCGGGAAATTCAGCGTCATAACAGATGCCGACCCCAACCGGGAACCCATTGATTAAATGGACCCTGAAACTCGATTCTGCAGTTTTTAGCGTTTGACGAAGGAAGATTCTTGTGGACTGCGGAACCAGTCTACTACTGTGACTCCTGTACCAAGCCTGGCGAGGTACAATCAACATCACAGCAGCAGGCTGGC
>NZ_JBPCXO010000455.1:0-3072 GCF_051008435.1 Endozoicomonas sp.
TAAGAAGCTTTGCAGTCTGTTCACTCTGCTGTTCGTTGCGGGTTGAGAAAACCATGGGATAAAGGATAGTCGCTGCAAGGGAAAGGTACTATTCTCTTTCTCTGTCCAGCAGTTTTTTAGGAATTACGCAATTAGCCCGCGCTCAAAAGGCTCCATTGCTGTTGGTCCTTTGTATGCCTTAGCAATAATTTCTTTGCACCATTTTTCAGGGTTTTGGGCCCTCTTAGCCCATGATGCTAATGTATCCCAAAGCAGGTCGAAGCTCTCAAAGGGAATCGCTGTTACACCTCTATGCACCCACTTTGCAGATGCGCTTTGTTCGTCTCCTTGCTCAAAAGCATAAATTTTATGCTGTACAGATTTACTGTTTAACGCTTCCAATAAATACTGGACTGGCGGGTCGTCAGCAGAGTAACCAATGAATACGATTGTGTATCGTTCAAGCACTTCTTTGAAAAACGAGGTTGCCCAGCCATCAGATAAATATGCCCTGCCATACTGGGAACTGGTCAGGACAAAACCGGAGCCTTCCGAGTCTGAGCCTGTATAGTCATTATTGACTCTGCCATGAAGATAGGTGATGCCATCAAGGGTATCGCCAGCAGAGAGATTGGGGAGTTTTGGAGGCTGATATGTTTTTACGTTCGGGTCGCAATCTTCAAATAATTGGTCAAAATTTGTTGTGACAAGATGAGTCTGCCCTGATTCTGTCGTTGCCAGCTGTAAGATGGTTCTGTGAGAATCAAGGTAGTTTTCATTACTAGGATCTGGCTTTAGGACACGAGCCACTTCCTGCTCAATATCTTCCAGAAAGAAGTCCCGTTCAAGCAGGCCAAATACTCGATCCCCAGAAATAAGACCGCTTTCGTTTAATTGTTTTAATTCTTCTAGTCGCTTCAACTCTTCAGGGTGATCGGGTTTTTCTAATTTTCTTATGTCATCGATTACTCTTTGTGCGCCATAAAATGCTTTATAGGCAGGACTATGTTGAGAAGCCCCCAGTTCACTGATGACTTGCTTGGTTAAGCCGCTAAAGTCAGGAAGTTTGGCAGAGTTTTGAGAAATTCCCGCACCACAAAAGAATACAACTCTACCCTCATCCCTAGCTTTTAGTAGCTCACCTGGAATGGAAGGTCCATTTTTGATGAATTGCATTGAGCATACCTCATGAAAGATGCCTGAATTCTTTCATGATGAATTGACTATTTTCAATGACGGTTGTCAGAGAGATGCTCTGCTGTGGTAGATAATAAAAGTAAGGAGGGGATAGAAGTTAATTGAGACAGTACGGAAAAAAGGAGACGCATTAGCAGGCGAAAAACTGCAGATACAAAAAAGCCCCAGACTAGTCTGAGGCTTTCAAGTGCCTGAATGAACAGGGCTTTTGTATGGTGCCGGCACCAAGAGTCGAACTCGGGACCCACTGATTACAAGTGGCACTTTTTAGCAATATCGTACTGTTTCAAACATTCCCAAAATATGCCTGAAGCCCTTGCACATAAAGGGTTAACAGTATTTTTTTGTTTAATTCATACATGAACTGTTTCACAAAATCTCGATAGAAACCTATAGTGCTAGCAATGCAAGTTTTTTGAGAAAAATAGTTGATGCTGGCTTCTCCTCAAAAAAGAACAACCGTGCTTACTGATGCAGAAATTAGGAGTCTGACAGAAGGCAAAACCATTTCAGAATCACTCGGACGAGGGAATGGTACCCTGTTGTTTTGGCGGGCTAGTGGGGCAATTCAAAGTTATTACCGTTATTACAAAGGCAATAGTCCAACGCTGATTTTGATGGGTCGCTATAGGGAGAAAAAAAGCACTGGAGGCTTCTCCTTATTAGACTGCAGGGAAAAAGCTCATGAGTGGGCCAGGTTGAAACGCTCTATCGCACCCAGGGATCTCAAAGAGTATCTGCATTTACAGTCTGAAAAGCTGGCTGCTGAGCAGAAAGAAGCCATCCGAAAAGCCGAAGAAGAAGCCAGTAGAGGCACTTTGGCTGACTTATTAAATAGCTACATTGATCAGATGCGTATTGATGGAAAGGTCAGTGTGAATGAAACCTGGCGTTCTTTTCAGACCAATATCACCAAGCCGTTGCCCCATTTACTGGAGAAGCGGGCAAAAGATATTACACCGGATGACATCGTAGATATTCTTGCGCCTCTTGCTGATAGAGGGGCCAATGTTCAAATGAATCGGGTGCGTGCTTCACTTCATGCAGCCTTCGTTTACGGGGCTCATGCAGACTATGACCCCACCAGGCGTGGACATAAGAGATATTATCTCACCGGTAATCCCGTCTCTTTAACGAGAAAAGATACCTCTGCAGAGAATACGATTGATCGTATTTTATCCGATGAGGAGTTGCAGGATTTATATCTCAATGTGCATAAAACGTACAAGGTCGGCATTGTGCTGTCCTCATTGGTAAAAATGATGGTGGCAACTGCAGGCCAAAGGCCCCAGGCATTAATTCGTACTTTATGGAAAGACTACGACTTCAAACGGCGGTGCGTTTCACTGGTTGAGAGAAAAGGAAAAGGGGGTGTTCGAAAGCATGTTATACCTCTTACTGCGAGACTGATAAGAGTATCGCGAGTGTTACAGGCTCATAATGGTGACTTACCAGGACCTTTCTACAGCAGTCCAGACAAAGAAATACGACTGGATACCCTGAAGAATGTTTTTATCCGCTGGCATGAAGATCGAGTTGAAAAAACCAGGCAGGCAGGACTGCCAGAGCCTGAAAAATTTACTGCAAGGGACATCAGAAGAACAGCCAACTATCTACTGACCGATGCAGGGGTAAGGCCAGAAGACAGTAACCTACTCCAGTCGCATGGCCAAACCGGCATTGTTAAAAAACACTATGACCGCCATCACCATTTACCCGCCAAGCGTGCCGCTATTCGGCTCTATGAAAAAGAGCTGAGTCGTTTGCTTACACTCGATTCTGCAGTTTTTCTCACTTGACAATCAGGCTGCATCCAATAATTCAAATTTCCCAGCATGAGATTTGAGTGATTCCGTAGGCTCCCGTTTACCAAGATCTCGCCCCGCCATATGCCTA
>NZ_JBPCXO010000456.1:0-4180 GCF_051008435.1 Endozoicomonas sp.
GCTTTCCAGCTTTCCAGCTTTCCAGCTTTCCAGCTTTCCAGCTTTCCAGCTTTCCAGCTTTCCAGCTTTCCAGCTTTCCAGCTTTCCAGCTTTCCAGCTTTCCAGCTTTCCAGAAATAAAAAAGACAGAATAGCCAGAAACTATCCTACCTTGGTTTCAGCTAGAGCGCGATTTATTCCAGAGTCACTTTCAACGTCATTCCAGAGCGGGCACCCACGACACTGACATACTGATAGCCTGAGCCCGGATTGAATACCGTGATTGACTCGGTATTATCTGGATTGTTAGAGCTTAGCTGGTAGCTGCTCGAAGTTGCCCAGTTGCTGGCATTGTAATAAACATTGCCATCTCCGCTGCCGTAGCCAGTGTTGATCTGGATACTGTTAGTACCTGCAGGTACAAGGATCCAGTAATACTGAATACCGTTGGTATTAGAGGTACTGGGCACACACACGGCATCAGCACTGGTCAAGCCATTGCTGGTTTGTGGTCCTTCGGTGGCACAGGCATTTTCCAGGTCCCCCAGGTCTCCAGACGTCACTGTCACGGTAGCCGAGCTGGTTCTGCTGTCTCCCTTGTCATCGGTCACGGTCAGTCTGGCAGTAAACAAGCCGGATGACGTGTAAGCATGGCTTGGGTTTGCCAGTGAGCTGCTGTTGCCATCGCCAAAATCCCAGCTATAGGCATCAATGGAACCGTCGGAGTCGGTTGAGCCGCTGCTGCTGAAATCGATATTGCTATCAACCTGTCCGGTATAAGGGCCGTTCGCATTAGCGATGGGCAGTCTGTTGCCATTACTGGTATCCGGAATGGAGGTGTCCAGATTGGAGGCCAGATAATTACACAGAGGTTGACTTACCTGATCTGTAACCACCTGATCGGTGCGAGAAATATCGACGTCAAAGAAGGTCTCCTGAACCTGCTGGCGTGCTTCACCCCGGATGTTGTAGTAATGCATCATCTTGTAATCCAGTACTTCGTCTGTGCTGTTACCCAGATTGGGACAGCCAAAGACACCAAAGTTATTGGGGCCGGATTGCAGAATGTTCTTCACATTGGGATCAGCTTGTCTCAGGTCATCCAGAATCAGACCGGACATAACACCCCAGAAGCTGTCGGTATTAATGTTGTAATCGTCTAACGGAGCTACCGGATCTGTTCTCAGCCAGTGGATTTTAAACTCCTGGTCGGCATCCATTCCCAAAGCTGCATAAAAGTCTTTAATGGTATTACCTGTTCCGCCAAGAGAGGCGATCAGCTGACCCACTTTGTTTTTCTGCTCGTTATTCGCGAGTCTGGCTCGGCCATCACAATACTGTGAATACAGAAATTCATGACGAACATCGGGCCAGTTTGGATGACTTTCCAAACGCAGTGAAACACCTTCTGCCACCTGGCTGGCAATCGCCATGTTGAATATCGACATGGCAAATCCGTAAACATTGTCTTTCAGGTGCTGAGCCTGGTTGTCAACGTAACGGTCTTCCCACATTAAGTTATGGAAGCGGTTGGGGTTGCCCTGACCTTCTTTCAGCTCACGGAACCTTCTTGCATGACGAGGCTCCAGCGTTTCCGGGGCATTGGCATCGCTGTCATCATCACCAAACACACCAGGCCAGTTCAGGTACTGCTGCCAGAAGGGGCGGGCAGGGCTACCATGACACTGAATACAGGAGGCCGGGTTTTTATTTAAAGTGGCCGGTGTGGTGGTGAAGTCAAATTGAGAAAATTCCCAGTTACCATCGTCATGACGGTATGAGACATCCAGTCTTTCGTAATCCGGATCGGTCGGGTCGGTAGGAATGTTCACCATAAAGCGAGCGTCAGAGCCAAACATCAGAATACGGGGGTATTCCATGGAGGCTTTCCCCGGTGTCTGGCTGTGTTCGATCAAAGCAAAGTTTTTCAGCATATGATCGGGCATCACATCCATAAAACCTTTCATGGAGTTGATGTTTTTATCGTTAAGATAGGCAATCACATCATCGGGTGTCAGTTTTGGGGTTCCATCCTGTGGTGGTGGGTCAAAACTGCTTAAGGGAACGACGGTGTCTGAGCCGTTTACAGGACAAATGCCTGCTGCAAAGGTTGGGGCTGCCAATCCCGTGAGTAAAACCATACTCAGGGGTACTACGCATTTCTGAAAGATCCTCATCTCACTCTCCGTGTTTTGATTCACTCTTACTGCGTGAGCTTTTGTGTATTGTATACAATCTACACTTGGACAGTGTATTCGATGACTTTTGGCTTTTGAAGGCAGGGCCAGGCTAATAAATGCGACAGGGCTCCCAGTTTAAAACTTATTCTGGTTAAAAAGTGTTGGATGTTTCTTGTTGCAGTACCAGGGGCTGATTAAATAGAGTCTGGCTATAAATTAAAAAGTAACGGGTTTCTGACTAATAAGTGTTTGAGTTCAGCAACCCGGTTGGAACGGGTTGCTGTAAAAAATAGGTTGCTTTCTTACCACGAGAAATATTTCCATTCAGGTCATAGACTTCGTAGTTCCACATAAGAAGCATCTTTTCCTTGCTCTTATAAATTATCTTCGCAGCGGTACCATGAGACACTTCTATTTTATAGGGTTTCAGCTGTATGAAGTTGACGGGCTTGCCTGTTGCTACAAGCTCACTGACGTTTGTTCCGTAATTGAACTCATTCAGCTGGTCAGAGTTAAGAACAAAGTCGGGAGTGATGACTTCTACTTCACCCAGAAAGGTTCTCTGTTTATTCTTAAGATCAACTTCTGATGAGTTTGAATAGATCGAGCCGGACTTTGTGTTAACGGCGACCTTCTCGTCCGGTGTGAAGGCTGCGACCGGTTGAGCTGCTAAGAGCATGCTGACGATCAGCGCTCTCTTGAAAGTGTGTAGGAATTCCATTTCTAATCACTCTTTTATTGTTTTGGAAACACTGAAATATAAATTCAACTGGCTGAAATAGGGTTCAGCTGGTTGATTCAGTCCTTTTTATCACCGCTATCATATGCGTCCCCGATTCAACCATTCCGGGTGATACACAGGCTTGAATTTCAAGATTTAAAAAATGCTGCCACTTTTCAGGGTCTTGTTCTAATACTTCCAGTGCATCTGCGCGTTTGGTGGCCAGGCAATTTGATGCGGACAGTGTGATAATCTCGAAGGCATTATTCTGAAAGGTTTCTCTCAGGCTTTCTGCTCTGAATAAATGGCAATGATGATCAGAAACCGCATGACTGCTAGGGTGCAAGTTGCCAGAAGCGATAATCTTGGAGTTGTCGTCTTCTGAAACGGTTTGGAGTATAGGCTCCAGAACCTGATCAACCGTGCCCCACAGATTCATTACGCTCAGTAAGGCTGTGCCATTGGGTCTCAAAACCCTTCGAATTTCTGATAAGGCTTCGTCTCTCTTGTCAAATACGTAGCTGAGTGGGCCGCCATAGCAGACAATCTTGTCAAAAGACTCCTCTTCAAACTGGGACAGATCGCATATATCGGCCAGCTCCCAGCTATCAACCTGATCTGAATAGCCAAGTTTATGAGCGCGAGACCGATTGATTTCCAGTTGAACCGGAGAAAGGTCGGTGACGACCAGAGTACCTGAAACTTCTGACAAGGGTTCGGTAAATATCCCTGTACCCGCACCCAGCTCCAGAACCTTGTCACCAGGAGCAATATGCTTTTTTAGATAGTGGTTATGAATATAGAGTTTTACCTGTTCAACGATGGACGTATTCCAGCGTTCAGTTTCCTTATCGGCGTACTCGTTGTAATACTTTTTTGTATGTTCCGGGTTGTAGAGTGTCATAGAGATGGTCTGATAATAATCTGTAGCGTGTGAAAAGTGAGTTTCAAATTTGTTGTGATGATTAAGAAGGGCTAAATTTTTTTCTCAAAAAGGATGTTTAGCTCTGAGGCTCTGACAAGCTTTGTGCCTATCACTTGATAACCAGACTTTAAGTTGATGATTTGCATTGCAAGATTTTGATTGCTTGTGATTGTCTGCAAATATCGGTAGCCAAGCTCTTCGCATTTTTTATGTTGTTCATGTTGAAGAAGGGTCGCGATACCTTTTTTTCGTAGCTTCTTAATAACTGCTGCAAAGCCCACAAGGTAGTATGTGAGAAGCTTTTTCAATCAAGTCCGTCAGCCTTGGAAACGTGCCACTGCCTGTTAACCTGTCTGTCAGATAGTCCCAGAATGAA
>NZ_JBPCXO010000457.1:0-4477 GCF_051008435.1 Endozoicomonas sp.
CTGAAGGAGTATATTCAGAATCAAGAAAGGCCGGAGAAGTGACAGCCCTCTACGGGCTGTTTGCTATCCATCTCCATCCAAACGACAAAGCTACGCAATGCCGCTATGGATGGAGAATTCCGCAAAACTCGTTAAAAGCACTCTGAAGTTGTAAAGCGAGATAAGGTTCTCATAGTGATGAGAATCTCATCTGGCAGGTGATTTCAGTTAGTTTTTTTGCTTTTGCAACGCTCTCTCCCGGGCGGGAATGCATATCTGAGCTCACCATACCCTTTCCACCTCTAACAAACCTTCAATGCCAAGGTAATTCCTTGCACTGGAATAACGCCAGTGTTCCGCCCTGTCAACCTATCCACGCTTTGCCGGGCTAAAATGCGGTTGCTCCGGTTGAGTGAATTGGTATCGACTTCTACCCATGTTTAATTGCGAGTGCTTTGCCAGTGGCGTATGCATTTCCACGCAGAGCGTGGAAACGAGTCACTGCGGTTAATTCGTACGGAAAGGGAACTTTTTGGAAGTGCTCCCGTCAAAACTGTCATTAATAATAACTGTTCATTGAGCAATAACGTAAAAAGGAGTGACGATTATGCAGGCTCAAAACGTATGTGTAGGAAACTTTCAACGGCCCCAGGGTGCTGATGCAGCGGACTTGCATCAGGAAGAACCCAGGGAGGGTGCGTCCTGGGAGCGCTATCAGTCTGTAAAGGCGTTGGCGGAGGTCACACTGTACACTGTTGGAGGCTCTGCAGCCGCCACCCTGGCGGGAGGCATATCCGCAGCGACATCCATGTGGTTGATGCCTGTTGTTATCCCGGCAGCCGTAGCGGTGACCTATTACCGCCATAAGTGTCAGTTCCTGGAGGGGCAGTTGTGCGATAAGGATGCCACTCTTCAGAAGAATGATGAACAGGCAGGTGCTCTCGGATACGAGTTGCGCAAAAAGGATGAACTTCTTCAGCAGGCGAAAGAACAGGCAACAGCTCTCGAACGCCAGTTGCGCGATAAGGATGCCACTCTTCAGCAGATGAAAGAACAGGCAACAGCTCTCGAACGCCAGTTGCGCGATAAGGATGCCACTCTTCAGAAGAATGATGAACAGGCAACAGCTCTCGAACGCCAGTTGCGCGATAAGGATGCCACTCTTCAGCAAAAGAAAGGACTGATCGCTAATCTTGAAAAGCAGTTGGAAACTGCAGAAAAGAATGCCCAGAAGGAGAGTGATCGCCATAAGACTAGGATCGAGCATTTAACGAAAGTTAAAAAAGAAATGATTCAAAAAAGGGACGAATCATTCGCTGAGATCCAACTTATAAATAAGGAACTGATGATAGACAAACGGAAATTGGAACGTCAACAGGTCGAGTTTAAGCGAAAGCTTAGCGAGAGTCAGGATAAATATAGGGAAGCTCAAGAGCAATTGAAAAAACTGAAAGAAGAAAATGAAGTTCTTGATTTTGAATTGAACGAAATTAAGGCTCATTTGGAAGATTTGAAGGAGAAAAAGGTTCTCGACGCCGAAGTTCAGACAACAGACCTGAAGAAAATGAGAGATGTTGCAATTCAGGTAAAAGCTCCGGAAGCGACAATCCATAAACCGGATGCCGTAGGTA
Source organism: Endozoicomonas sp. (assembly GCF_051008435.1). GTDB lineage: Bacteria > Pseudomonadota > Gammaproteobacteria > Pseudomonadales > Endozoicomonadaceae > Endozoicomonas_A. The sequence continues at coordinate 1,611 of NZ_JBPCXO010000457.1, forward strand.
GACAGACAATGCCAAAAAAACCTTCAGATGAGACATATATGCCGGCAGCGCAACAGACTTGTAACTTTGAACATAATAGTGGAAATGGGAATGGTGGCCGAACTCGATCCAATCAAAGGGGGGGGGTGCCCTACAGCCCCGAATTCCGACCAGGAGGTTCAAAGCGGACCTGTCCGGAACAGAATCAAAGAAAATCAACGTTCAAACTTCAATGACAGATGGAATCGTTCCCATTGCGAACCATGAGAGCGACTTTTTAATTAAGGCTTTATAACAATCCCCTGCGTGGGAATGACATCGTGGGATCTGTGTTCTTATACCCATTCCCCTTGAAGATGTGGGGTTGTTGGCTGCTCTTGCTCACCCCGAGTCACTTATTGACTGTAAGCTCTTGGGGTTGCGCTCGTTTGCCGCCTACCCACACCTTCAATGGTAACGGGTATATAACGGTCAATTACTCAGTAATTGCTTTAACAGCTATGTGTCACGCTGCAAGTGTGCCTGATGCCGGGTAAATATTCGATTTCAATTGGATGGGTACTTAATCAAGATGTTTCGTTCACAGGGTGTATGTGTGAATAAATCCTGGTTTTTTACGACTTTATAACGATAGAGAGATGGTTTCAGGAATCATCAATGGATTTGAAAGAGGTTAAAAAAATGTTTGGATTTAATAAAAAGCACATTACCTTTCTGTTTGCTTTTCTTTTTATGCTGAGTAATAGCAATACAGCCCATGCTTGCAATCGCTTTATGGCCACACTGGTTGTGACGGGTATTGGTATTGGGATACCCCTGACTTATGAAGTTAACTCTCTATTGGATTATCTGAGAGGCACTTCCAAAGATAAAGATGAGGATGGCTTTACGCCGCATGATCTAACCGGGCAACAGACGGCGCTGTCTGTAATTCCGGAGAAGCAGTCGGGCATCTCCGCAGCAACATCAACGACACCTGACAGGGATACCGCTTACCCCATAGCAGCGGGTGATCATCTAGCAGGTGTGGCTAAGCAGGAGCGAAACGAAAATCCTGATAACATTCCCATACCCGACGCCTCGGCGCGAGGGGCGCTGACTGCCGCCCATGACATTTCACTGGCCTCTGGTATGCTCAGCATGGATGGCATGTCCAGTCTGAGAAACCTGATGAAAGTCTATCGAACCGGGCGTATGTTTGAATACGGACAGGTTAGCCTGGATAATCTCACAGCAGCAGAAATGGTGGCTTCGACTCGTGAAGGAAACTTTGTGCCTGCCAGGGATCGTCGCAGTGGTGATTGGCACAGCTTTGTACAGGGCTATGGCCGACAGGGTAGCTTTGAAGGGCTTCATCAGCAGGTTGACTCCGGTTATGGAGGGTATGGCCTTGATGCAGGTGTTTTCAGCCAGTCGAACGAAGATCTGGTGCTTGGGCTGATGGTCGGGGTTCAGACGATGTCACTGAACCGGAAAGATAAACCGGGTTCAGTATCACTTGAAAGTTTCCGCTTCGGGCCTTTCCTGTCCTGGTCGAGGAACGACTGGCATCTGGATGCAGCTCTGCTGTTCGCCCGGAACCAGTATGCTCTTGAACGAAGGGATGAACAGGGGCGGCGGCTCAAGGCGGATTTAAGTGGTGCAGAGTTGATGGGTTATCTTGCCCTGGGTTATGACGTTCATCTTGATCATTGGAAGCCTGGACTGACGGTAACGCCTATGGCTGAAATCTTCTATTCACACCTCAGTCATGGCGGTTTTAAAGAAAAAGAGGATGGTTCCCGGGCCCTGAAAGTCAATAGCCAGTCCAATAATCAGTTGATTACCCGGCTTGGAGCAGAGGTTGGTTATGTGTTGCCAAATCTGGAAAAACACACTGAAGTTAATTTACGGCTGGGTTGGCAGCATCAGAACCTTAATACGGGTTCAACCTCGTTTCAGCTTCCGGGGCAGGGTGTCTCGGGTCAGTTTGATGGTAAGGGGGTTAGCGACAGCGGACTGTTTTATGGTGCCAGTATCCACCGCAGGATGTCTGAAATTTCTGATCTGAGCCTGGCATACACTGCCACAAGCACTGGAAAAGGGTTAAGTCATGGCCTTCAGTTCCAGTATGAGTGGCAATTTTGATGCCAGCAGGCGCTGCTTTTGACCATTGGACTTTGCTTTCCCGCACGTGAGCACGTGAGAAAAGTGTCGCGAAACTTTCTTCGTCGCAGGTTGTGTTGAGTCAGCATCATTATTATATGGCTCCTAATCAAACAATCTCAGGTTGGCTAAAGGAGCATCGAGGCAATCTGTACTCCTGCCGCAGAGTGCGGTAAAGCTTGTCAGACCCATGATTTCAAAGAACTTACTTGACGTGATAAAGACAGTTGAGCAGGTTGATTCACCTTTAGAGTGATCAAAGTGCCAAACAATCAGGTCATTCACATCGCTGTGAGGCTTCTCCTCAATCGTATCATCAAAAATTAAAGGCTCTTAATGGATTCCGGGGAGTTACCCAAACAAAACCTCCAAAAGACCGGATAACGCAGCTTTCCCCCCGCTTTCTAACGTTGTGAAGACACTCAAATAACCCTAAATACAGCGGGAGCAATTCTTGTGATATTCCTCGATGAGGGCGTAGCGAGGAACGCAGCAGCGACCAGAACCCCTCCATTGTATTCACATGAACTTCGTATTCACATGAACTTCGTGAAAACCATCGCCATCTTCATCTTCATCTTCATCCCGAGCGTACTCTCCATCACCATGGCAGACAGATTTATGACCATAACCCCATTCTGTCAGTTCGTTGTAGATAGCGTACTCATCGGTGTACACCAGAGTGCCGGGCTCTATTGCTGCTGTGACAAATGGCTTGATGGTAACCCGCTTAACATTGGCAA
>NZ_JBPCXO010000458.1:0-8108 GCF_051008435.1 Endozoicomonas sp.
AAGAACGGCCCAATTATTCGATGAATTCGATTAAATAGGTCAACTATTCTCACGAATCCATCGAATAATTCGACTCGTTCTACTGAAATTTATGCTCGAAAGCATAAGTCCGACAGGCTCCTAGAACAGCAACAGATATCCCGGTAATTATTATGCTTCACAGCCCAAAAGTCTGGCCGGGAGTAGACAACCCGATCAGTCTCCTGACTCTCTCAATGACAAAAAGTCTTTCATCACCTGAGCAACGAAAGACTTTTTAATGCATTCAAAAATGAGCGGGGTCAGGCTGCATGTACGTCACTATACGTCAGAGTTCAAACGTTGAAGCTCTCACCACAACCACATTCACTGGATGCATTCGGGTTGTTGAACTGAAAACCTTCATTTAACCCTTCCTTGACGAAATCGAGCTCGGTGCCATCAAGGTAGACCAGACTTTTCTGATCAGAGTAAATGTTGACGCCCTTACTTTCAAAAGCATTCTCGTCATTTGACGCGTCATCAACGAACTCCAGCACATAAGCCATGCCCGAACAGCCAGAGGTTCGCACCGCAACACGGATGCCAACACCTCTGCCACGCTTTTTCAGTTGATCCCTTATATGCCGGGCTGCGGCATCTGTCATGGTGATCGCCATGAAATACTCCAACTCAATACATAAGTCCAATAGGTCGGTCACTCACCCTTGAATGACTGACCTGAGGATCAGGCTGCCGATTCGCCGTGCTTGGTGCGATAATCGTCTATCGCCGCCTTGATCGCATCTTCAGCCAGTACTGAACAGTGGATCTTCACAGGAGGAAGAGCCAGTTCTTCAGCAATATCTGTGTTTTTGATTTCTGCAGCTTCTTCCAGCGTCTTGCCTTTCATCCACTCAGTCGCCAGAGAACTGGACGCTATAGCGGAACCACACCCGTAAGTTTTAAAACGGGCATCCTCAATCACACCCTCATCGCTCACCTGGATCTGAAGACGCATAACGTCGCCACAGGCAGGTGCGCCGACCATACCGGTACCCACTTTTTCAGAGTCGTCATCCAGCTTGCCGACATTGCGAGGGTTCTCGTAGTGATCGATTACCTTTTCACTGTATGCCATGATATTTTCCTCCCACCCAATTCGATATTAGTGCGCAACCCACTGAACAGTGCTCAGATCAACGCCATCCTTATACATGTCCCACAGAGGTGACAGCTCGCGCAGTTTTTCTACGGCCTGTCTTACCTGGGTGGCGGCATAATCCACTTCTTCAGCTGTCGTGAAACGGCCAAAGCTGAAACGCAGGGAACTGTGAGCCAGTTCATCGACAACGCCCAGTGCACGCAGCACATAGGACGGCTCCAGACTGGCAGAAGTACAAGCTGAACCGGAAGATACGGCTATGTCTTTCAAAGACATGATCAGCGACTCACCCTCTACAAATGCAAAGCTGACATTGAGATTGCCCGGCACACGCTGTTCCAGACTGCCGTTCACGTGAACTTCTTCCATATCGGAAATACTGTTCAAAAACCGCTGACGCAACATCAAGCTATGATCGTTATCGATCGCCATTTCTTCTTTGGCAATTCTGGCCGCTTCACCAATACCCACAATCTGGTGAGTAGGCAGAGTACCCGAACGCATTCCTCGCTCGTGACCACCGCCATGGATCTGCGCTTCGATGCGAACACGCGGCTTGCGTCGCACATAAAGAACACCGATGCCTTTAGGGCCATACATTTTATGGCCAGACACTGACAGCAGATCGACCTTGAGATTCTCAAGATCAATAGGCAGCTTGCCAACGCTCTGCGCTGCATCCACATGGAACATGATTTTTTTAGCGCGGGTAATTTCACCGATGGCAGCAATATCCGTAATCACACCAATTTCATTATTGACGTGCATCAGGCTAACCAGGATTGTATCTTCACGCAGAGCATTACTGACCTGCTCCGGTGTAATTACCCCGTCTGAACCAGGCTCAAGATAGGTGACTTCATACCCTTCACGCTCCAGTTGGCGGCAGGTATCCAGAACCGCTTTATGTTCAATTTTGGAAGTAATGATGTGCTTGCCCTTCTTGCTGTAGAAGTGCGCAACACCTTTAATGGCCAGGTTGTCTGATTCAGTAGCACCTGAAGTCCAGACAATTTCACGTGGATCAGCATTCAGTAAGTCTGCTACCTGCCTGCGGGCATTTTCAACAGCTTCTTCTGCTTTCCAGCCGAATACATGTGAACGGGATGCAGGGTTACCGAAATTGCCTTCTGACAACAGACATTGACTCATTTTCTCAGCAACACGAGGGTCACACGGTGTTGTTGCTGAATAATCAAGGTAAATAGGTAGTTTCATCCCGTACATCTCCAGGCGCTCAAAACGCTTGTGTCGTTCGAGTCGCTCAAGGCTGTTTGTCCCTGCGATCAAGTGCACTCCTCCTCATCAAAGAAGGCTGTTGATCGCGCTCTTGTTTTTCAGTCCCTGCTGCTCGTCCTGACGGACAGCAACATTCTGAACTTCACGTCTGGCTACCAGATCAGCAAGACTGATACCACTGAGAAACTCGTGGATTTGCTGACTGAGGTCATGCCAGAGGTCATGGGTAAGACACTTGGCTCCTTTCTGACAGGAGCCACTGCCGTGACATCGTGTGGCATCAACGGACTCATTCACCGCGTCAATAACTTCTGCCACATAGATTTCATCGATATCACGACTCAAACGGTAACCGCCACCGGGTCCACGGACACTGCACACCAGATCTCCTCGACGGAGACGTGAGAACAGCTGCTCCAGATAGGACAGTGATATGCCCTGACGCTCGGAAATATCAGCCAGCGCCACCGGGCCTTCACCTGCATGAAGGGCCAGATCCAACATAGCGGTTACGGCATAGCGCCCTTTCGTTGTTAATCGCATGTTGGCACCCTCTCCGAACTATCCGACCAGAGCCGGTATTATCTAAAGAATCCAATCCACTGATTCTGCGACTTGTTCCGCGCAGCAATTCACCCTGTTCATTCAAAAACCATGGCAGGATCAGCATTCGAGCGGATTATGAAATACCCGAGTAATTTAGTCAAGTATTATAAATAATAGCGTGAGAGCGCCATTTCCGCCTTAATATCAGGCTAAACAGAGAGGAGATTGGAGAGAGTCCGGCAGTTTATGAGGTCAGATCAACAAAAGACGTTTTCTTAGAAGAAGTTCGTTTTCAGTAGGCTGCCTCCCAGCAAAAAAGTCTTCTAAAAATGCAGCGGCTTATAAGCCGCCGCTATTGTATACAAGAGGCGTTCCGCATCCAAGAAAAATCATGGATGTGAGAGTGTTTCACTCTCAGCGTCAGACTTAACGCTCGCAAAATCCTCTTCTCTCAACTCAGGAAGCTGTTTGTCACCACAATCAAGCCCTCTCTCCCTGAGCGTCAGACAGAGCTTCTCAATTCGGCCATCAACTGCCTGCATATGATCCAGCATTGCCGAGATCGCATTTGCTGTCGGATCAGGCATATCCTCAGTTACCGCATAGGCATCGAAGCCTATTTTTTCGGCCATCTGCTGGCGTCGACTGTCCACTTTTTCACGCTTCTTAACGATACGTCCCGGAATACCAACCACGGTGGCGCCTTCAGGTACTTCACGAACTACGACAGAATTGGAACCGATTTTGGCATTAGCCCCAACAACAAAAGGACCCAATACTTTAGCACCTGCACCCACCACAACACCTTCCTCAAGTGTTGGGTGACGCTTACCCTGGTTTGAAGGGTGACTCTTGCCTCTATTGGGAGAAGTTCCCCCCAGAGTGACACCATGATAAAGGGTTACATCATCATGAATAATGGCCGTTTCACCAATCACCACTCCCATACCGTGGTCGATAAAAAAGCGTCGACCTATGGTAGCGCCAGGATGTATTTCAATACCGGTCAACCAGCGATTGAATGTAGACAATGTTCGACCCAGCCAACAGAACCCTGACTTCCAGATCTTGTGAGCTGCACGATGCAACAATAAAGCATGGAGTCCGGGGTAATTGGTAAGAACTTCAAAGGTGCTCCGGGCGGCAGGATCACGTTCCTTTACCGTTCTTATGTCTTCTTTTAAACGTTCAAACATGGGTCAGTTCGTCACTTGTTTCTTCTGGGTTCCACAGATTGTTATTGTTAATGTGCACGCTTACTTCTTCTGAGCACTTTCAGCCTCATCCGATTTGTCAGCCTTTTCAGCACACTTGCCGGTTTCTGACAAAATACCTCTGAGGATGCCCAGCTCAACACGGTCTGGACGAATGCGCCCATACATACGCCTGAGCTTGGCCATGATCTTCTCATGACTGCTGTGCTCAAGAAAGCCTATTTGAACAAGCGTCTTATATAAATGTTCGTAGAAACGCTCTACATCATCCTGAGATGCCAGATCATGGGCTCTGGGCGAAGGCAAAGGCACTTCTCCACGAGTGATAGCCAACCAGGCCATCCTTAGCTCGTAGGCCATCACCTGAACAGCAGACCCCAGATTCAGAGAGCTGAAATCCGGATTGGCGGGAACATGCACCTGAAGATGACACATCTGCAGCTCTTCATTCGTCATTCCGCGATCTTCCCTGCCAAACACCAAAGCAATCTGACCGGAACCCGCCTCACCCAGAATCTGGTTAGCACAAGTCCGGGGATCCACCAATGGCAATGACACACCTCGAACTCTGGCACTGGTACCCACCACAAAATGACAATCAGCCACCGCTTCTTCCAGGGTACTCGCCACCCTGGCACTAGCCAGCAGATCATCAGCTCCGGAAGCCAGCGCAAAAGCCTTGCCCGAGGGAAATTCCAGGGGTTCTACCAGCACCAGCTTGCTGAGCCCCATGGTCTTCATAGCTCTTGCCGCCGCTCCAATATTACCCGGATGGGTCGTATTAATCAGAACAATGGAAATATTGTCGAGCACCGATGGCTCAATTGCGACTGCGTCACTCACTGGGAGAAATCTCGCTTGGATCAACAACAAGGAGCCAAAACTTAGCTCATCAAAACCATGAAAGGCACTACAAATCTGCATCAGTAGACCTTTCATGACGTAAAACAATCGAATCGGCAAGTGTAACCTAAACCGATTTCAACAGCCACGAGCTGAGAGCGCTCCACAACATCAACAGTAAAGCAGATAACACTCGCTTTTCTTTAACCCGATACCCCTCACTCACATCAATCTCGTCGAAGCTTCTCGAAAGGTTTCTAACCGCAAAAAACATCTGTTATACTCCGCCGACTATTTTCCAGTCACTGGCCTAATACCCGGTTCTTTTGATACCGGAGTAGGAAACCAGTCTGTACCAGGCTGCCGTACCCCTCGGTCAGCATATTGATCTTTCACAGTCAGACGTAGTCCAGCCTATGCAACCCATGGTGAATATGGCCCTGCGAGCAGCTCGCTCGGCCGCCGAAATTATTCTTCACGCCCACCAGGACCTCGAAAGCCTCAAGGTTCAGGCAAAAGATCGGAATGACTTTGTCACAGAAGTAGACAGAGCCTCCGAGAAAGCCATCATCACTGCGCTAAAGAAAGCGTACCCCGACCATGGATTCTTTGGCGAAGAATCCGGCCTTACTGAAGGCAAAGGTGAAGGTAAGGACTACCTCTGGATCATCGATCCACTGGATGGCACTACCAATTTCATCCGTGGCATCCCTACTTTTGCCATTTCCATCGCTTGTCAGTATCGCGGCCGCATTGAGCACGCTGTTGTTCTGGACCCTATCCGCGACGAGGCATTCTGTGCCAGCCGTGGGCAAGGCGCCACTCTGAACAGCAAACGCATTCGCGTAAGCGGCCGCAAAAGTCTGGAAGGCGCCCTGATCGGGACTGGCATTCCTTTTTCAGGTAACAACCTGAATTATCTGGATGGCTACCTGAACATGATGCGTTCTTTGCTGGGTGACACTGCCGGCATCCGTCGTGCAGGCGCCGCCTCTCTGGACCTGGCCTATGTAGCTTGCGGCCGCCTGGATGCATTCTGGGAATTCGGTTTGCAGAATTACGATATGGCTGCCGGCTCCCTGCTGATTCAGGAAGCTGGAGGCTTGTGCAGCGACTTTAATGGTGGACACGACTTCCTGGACAAAGGACAGATCGTGGCAGCCAACCCGAAATGCTTCAAAGAAGTACTGCAACGTATTCGTCCATTCGCCAATACCAACATGGGGCGCTGAGCCCACAGAGCCTTATCCTGACAGGATAAGGCTCTCTCTTGATCCATTATCACTTCACTAATTTCGCCACATCCCGAAAAACATCACACTCCGCTGTTTTCATCAGTTCAAAAAGCACCATTTCAACACTGGTCAACTCAACACCCTTTCTTGCCAGCTTATCTAACGCCAGTCGTTTGTTATGTTTGGATCTGGAAGAAGTTGCATCCACGACCACCTCCACCTCATAACCCGACTCACTTAACTCTATAGCCGTTTGATAAACACAGATATGAGCCTCAATCCCAGCCAGTAAAACCTGCTTTTTTCCGGACGCCTTTAACGAAGCCATGAAATCAGATTGTCCACAGCCACTGAACGACGCTTTTGCCATAGAAACTACCCCTTTCAGCTCATCAGCAAGCACAGGCGTGGTGCGCCCCAACTTTTCAGGCAATTGCTCCAGCCAGAAAACAGGTAACCCCAACATTCGCGCCCCTTTGACCATTCTCACCAGCGCATCATGCATTCGTTCCTGCTTATACATTAACGTGGCAAGCTTGCCCTGAACATCCACAACAACCAGAGCAGTATTATTTTGACTCAGCATACTGACACCTCAAAACGGTAGAGCCCCAAGTTTAATAAATATTTCTTCAAAAACATATTTATCACCCGGTAGAATCAAAAAGCAGCTTATTAAATTCCCGTAAAAATAACCAAACCTCTAAAAAGAACAGTTATACCAATTTATTTTCAGCCGCTATATTAATGCCTCCCCGCAAAACAGATTCACAAAAGCAATGAAACATTTATATTTATGGGCTATCACCTTCCCTCTTTATTTATCCACTCCTCTTTCATACTCCAGCACTCCAAGTGAAAGCAGCTGCAGCGACGAAACTTGCTCAAAAGCAATCTATGAATCAAGACAACGAGATGAATCAGCTAAGCTACTTTATGTTTTCAAAAACATGAGCAACAAACCCCTTGACCTGAATGGCTTTCAAGGATCCGAAACAACCCACACCAGCATTGACTATCAAGACATCACCGTCCCACCCAATTCAAGCTACACCGTCACCTCTCAACTCTTTTACAGAGAAGGGCCTTATCTTGATACCAGCATCATTCACATTTATTTCACAAAAACAAAATACTCCCCCTTGAATACAGCGCACAACACGTTCACCAAAGCACAGTTAACCGGCAACTCACTTTGAATCATCAGAAAATCTGGCAAGACTCGAATAACATAGATCACATTCCCTCTGAAATGAGCCTTACCTTCTTTTGCTCTGAAGACCGAAGCTCGATCTGCTCATTAAGGAACTGTCCCTAAATAATTTCCGTGTTTCCCTGAAGTTTGAAATGTAGGAAAATCCCTACCGTTTCTGTTTCATCCTCGGAAGGCTCTAATGGGTGATTATTCTGCTGAAATGAAGCGTCGTATGGTTCGCTTTTACGCCTCACTCAATGAACGTGATCGTCGTCGCTATGCTGCTATTGAGGCTCAGAGATTAGGTCATGGTGGTATTCATTTTGTCTCGAGACTGCTGAAATGTGATCCAAAGACTATAGCCCACGGCATTCGAGAGCTGGAAGCAGAAGAGCCGCTCAATACGGAGCGACAGCGAAAAAAAAGGGGGTGGCCGAAAACCTCTGACCCAGATATTTCCTCGGCTGGCTGAGAATTTTCTTTCTGTTCTGAAAGACCACACTGCAGGCGATCCGATGCGACAGGAGGTTAAATGGACGAACCTTTCCCGGAGACAAATTTCCCAAAAGCTGCAAGAAAGCAGTACGCCTGCAAACAAGAATGTTGTTTCGAAATTGCTCCATACGCTTGGGTTTAGACGTCGTAAGCCACAGAAAAAGCGAACAATGAAGCAACATAAAGATCGCAATGCCCAATTTGAGAATATTGCCCGG
>NZ_JBPCXO010000459.1:0-9796 GCF_051008435.1 Endozoicomonas sp.
GTTCGCTGACTTCTGTTTCAAGTGCTGAGGTTTTGGACGGCTTCATGGGTTGAGATTATGCCCGACTCGAATACACAAAGTTTTGATGCCTGTGTGTTGACTCCCTACGAATTCTGAGCAGTTACCAGAAAGCTGCAGCCGTCGGTGTCTGTCAGCCAGAGGTAACGCAAAACCAGAAGCGTGAAAGCCGATTCATCTTCTGAGTATCGTTTCAGCAGGCTCTCCAAACCAAGCCTGGCATCCTGAACTCTCAGGTCTTCGAGGTCGGTTTGTATTGTTTGGTATTCTGGCCACCATGAGGGCGAAGTGTTGTTATAAAGTTTGTCCAGGTCTGTGAAAGAAGCGTTGGCCAGAGCCATATGCTCCACGAATAGAGCTAAACAGAAAACAAAGAATGCCCGACTTCTGGAGAGCACCAGAGATCCTTAGAGATTAATGGATGTCTGAAATAAAGTAGACGGGTACAGGCAGGCTGCAAGCATTTGTGATGGGAACGTTTGTTACATCCTTATCAGCCGATGCAGTTACTGAATAGACAAATGCTCAATCGTATTAACCTCTTCATCCGTCAAAGCCACTTTGTCGCAATGAAGATCCTGGTTCATATGATCAGATTTTGAGGTGCCGGTGAGTGTGAACATGTCCATCTTGTGAGCAGCCTGGAAAATAACTTGTGCTGCAGTCAAACCGGTTCGGCTGACGATGGCCTGAAACTGAGGGTGGGTCAGTATGACCTGGTTGGCAGTGAGTAAAGAAAAGCCCTGGTAAACAATATCGTGTCGCTGACAGGTGTCCCTTACTTCTTGGTCCCAGCCCATTGAGGCAAAGCAACGGTTCTGGACAATTCTTGGACGAATGGCTGCATGGTGCGTCAACCCTTCCAGCTGAAGTGCAGAAAAGTTGGCTACACCTAGCAGCTTGATGCGACCTTCCCGATACAGTTTTTCCATTGCCATCCAGACTTCCAGGTCTTCCTCCGAGGTGCCTTCCCTGTGCGAAGGAGCGTGCATCAGGTAGGCATCCAGATAGTCGGTTTCAAGATGCTCGAGGGTCGACTGGAAAGATTGAAAGACTTGTTCGGTCAGGCTGGCAGAAGGGTTATAGGGGAGTCGATCATCCTGACCTCCCTGATAGGTAAACTTGGACTGCAGGAAGAGTTGTTCGCGGCTTGATTTTCCCTGCTGGTAGATTTTCTGCAAGCCATGGCCCACACCGGCTTCAAAATAATGTTTGCGCTGATTAGCCGTATCTATTCCTGTGAAACCCTGGTTGAGGGCATTCTCTACCAGTCCCTGGGTGGCTTCTTCTTTCCACGCTGTACCGTATATAAAGCAGGGGACCCGAACACCGTTGATGTCCCTGGACGATCGGGCTGTATTGAGCTGGCTCATGGTTTTTCACCTCTGGGTCTATGTCCCTCTATTTTTATATATAGAGCCTGAACATGAATATTTCGAGTCAGATAGCAGACAGGCTTTGAAACTCGGTCAACACAAAGTGGTCTGTCATGCCGCTGACGTAATCAATCAGTAATCTCGCCCGGTAATACCACTCCAGGTCGTCCTGTTCTTCACGGGTGTAATCACTGTCGGACAATGATTGCACCGCCAGGTGATAAGCCATTTTATGCTTACCGGACAGTCGATGGTAAAGACGTTGCTCGATAAAGTGTCTGCTGGAATCTTTTTCACTGATGCCGGTAAATTCTTCACGGGTTAATTCCAGCAAGGGCTGGAAAATATCCATCAGTCCCATCAGAGCCGAGTATCCCCTGAGTTCCGGGGTTTCTTTTTCCATGCTGCTAAAGACATGGCGGATCGCTACGGTTTTCAGGGTATCAAGGGCAAGGTGCTGATCGGACTGACCATCAATCAAAGGTTCGTCCAGTGTGCCATCAAAGACCGCCTGGTGCTGTTGCAGATAGCGTTTCGCCGCATAATCCACCAGATCTCTCACCAGCCGGGTGCGCAGACGGACAATAAACTCCTGCTTGTTGTTACCGGCCCTTTGTATCGCCGACGCCATAATGTTGGGCAGATAGTCGTTATGTTCAGTGAACTCTTCCCAGACTTCGTAGAGCCTGAAGCGAAGATCGCGAAAAGAGAGAATTCCCTTGTCGACCGCGTCTTCCAGATCGGCAATGCAGTAAGAAATGTCGTCGGCGGCCTCCATGATGTACACCAGAGGGAATCGACAGCCATCATTGATCGACAGATGTTGCCAGATATCGCTGACGAGGTTGGCTTCCGAAAAATAATAACCCGGCTTCTTCTTGCGATAGGCGTCGGGTGAACCTTCGTCGGGTCTTGGCTCGTAGGGTGTACGGGTGTATTTCATCAACGCACCCATCTGGGAATAGGTCAGATTCAAGTCCTGAAGGTGATGAATAACCCTTAACGCCTGAGCATTGCCTTCATAGGTGAACAAGTCTGGCAACAGGGTCGATTCCAGTAGAGTGGACCGGATTTTCTGTCCCCTGAACGCTTTCTCATAACAGGGCCGGGCTTTATCCTGCATCCAGCGGCTGATGGCGGCTTCACCAAAATGACCAAAGGGAGGGTTGCCTATGTCATGCATCAGGCAGGCCATTTCCACCAGATTGATAAAAGCCGTCTCTTGGTTATTCAACCCCAGTGACTGCAATTGACCGGCTTCGGACAGGCGTTGAAGAATAGTTTGCGCCAGAAAGCGTCCCGTCTGTTGCACTTCCAGGGAGTGAGTGAGACGACTGCGAACAGCGGCATTGGTTTCCAGGGGATACACCTGGGTCTTTTGCTGAAGTCGGCGAATGGCCGCTGACTGTATGATCCGTCCCCGGTTGCTTTCTGTTTCGGTCAGCAGGTCCCGGTTTGGGTCAGCAGAACTGACTCTGGGGCGAGCGCAGGTGAGCTTAGTAAGATAGTTCATGCTGATCATAGTCGGCAGGAACCGTTTGAAGGTGAGGTTTGCAGTGGTTTTCAAGCAGCTGGTAGCCACAATCAAGCAGAGGTTGAGAGTCTCTTGTCCAGCGGCCGTTGATATGTTGCTGGATTCGGGGTTTGCTGGAATAACAGCCTGAAACCCACTGCACCATATTCCATTCGTCTCGCATTCCCTTGCTGCTATCAGGGGAGTAGTGGTGAAGGTAATAATTCAGGAACGCGGCTCTTTTGTCATTATCTCTGGCAATGTCTCCGTATACAGCAGGGGAGTCGTGAGCCAGCTCATCCAGGTAGTTAGACAGATCATTACGGGGTGCATCAGGAGAGAGCTTCAACAGAGATACCACGTCCCGGTGATCCATGTAGTAAATCCAGTCGATGGTGCCCTGGCAATTTTCGCCCATGAGAACTTGTGTCCACATGTAGAGATATTCTCCACCACTGGCGGATTCTCCGTTGAAAGGAAGCAGCTCAGTTTCTATCTGACCGGGAAGAATAATTTCTAACTCTGACTGAGGGTATCTATTCAGGAGAGCCTGCTTCATCTCACTTCCAAGAAACTTATTAAAGGCCCGGACACCGCCATTATGAGAGTTCAGAGGAAGGCTGATATAGACAATGCGTTTTTTGTTTGAGCGACCCTGCTGAATCTGCTTTCTCAGTCTGACAACCAGGTTATCGATGATTTCATCCCAGGCTGGACGAACAGAGTATTGGGTACCCAGGCAGGTAGTGCGTGTCTGCGGGAAAAGAGGCGATAAGGGTTCTGCACTGACACCAGCACAGCAGATGACTATCGCTGCCAAAAGCCAGCGGGCTCGAAAATGCATAAGGTTGTGGCCAAAAGAATTAAACCCAGTAGATTATAGCCCGGATATTTCATAAACTGCCCCGAATCTCGCGCAGGCATTTGTCGCTCTAAGGGATTTTGCGAAGGAGTGCCGTACCGGGGAGTACGGTCGACTGAGTAAAACTCCCTTAGAGCGGCAAAGGGCAAGTGAGAACGGGAGCATGTTTATGAAATATCCGGGTTAGATGCTTTTCAATCAACAGCCGTTTGAGAAACAACATGACAGTAAAAGCAAACTATCGCTTGAATATGGTGACGAACAGGTTCACTGGACTGGGAGAGTCTGAGTTGACTGAGGGGTTTTATATTCGTCAGGCGGGCACTGAATTTCGTCGGCAGTGGGTGCAGGTTGCTTATAGAGCAGGAGAGTTTTCAACGTATGAGGCTTCATTACAGCGTTATGATCTTGAGTTTGAAAAGGCTAATGAGCAGACGGTTAGAGACCGGGTATTTTACCTTTGTAATGATGAAAATGAGGCTATTGGCACAGCGACAGCCTGGTTTCATCAAGAGCAGAAGCAACTGGGTCGTTTGCACTTTGTTGCTTTAATGGACAAGTATCAGGGCAAAGGTTTGATACGCCCTTTACTGGAAGCTACTCTATCGAAACTGCAACAGCTTCATGAAGACTATTGGCTGACTACCCAGCCACGAAGTATGAAAGGCATTAAGCTTTATCTGGACTATGGTTTTCTACCAGTGGTGGAAAATGAGGAAGACAACCGTGTCTGGAAACATTTGTTTAATAAGCTGGGGCGGAACTGGACTCCTGGCCAGAGTCGTACTTTGTCTTCTGTGCGTCATCCTGATGGAGCCCTCTCGGGCGGATACTTCATCACAGGGCCAGAAAATAGTGATGATCTCTCAGACTGATACAGCTGAATGCATTGAGGGCGAGTCATTTTTATGCGTTGATGAGCTCTTGAATCAACCTGAGATGCCTTCACTTGTTCAGTCCTGTGGTGTCGAACTTCAGGCCATCAAGGTGCTGGTGGCAGGAGCCGCTTTATTCACTTTTTATACAGTCTGGTATGTTATCGGAGGAATGGAGTGGTCAGGTCAGTTGGTGAGCGCAGTACTACCGCTGATGGCCATGGATAAGCTCGCGGCCGGTGTTTTTATTACCGGAATGTTTTGTTGGCTGACAGGCATTTATCAATGGCGGGAAGGTCCGACAAAATCGATCCGGTTTGTGGTCTCCATGGCAGGCTATTCTGTTCATCTGCTCTATGACACGATTAGAAAGAAACTTATCATAGAGAGATGGGACGATCCCCCACCATCGATCTGATAGAAAATTTGTTGACAGAATGCGATTAATCATTGCTGAAAAACCCAGTCTGGGCAGGGCAATAGCCGATGTGCTGCCCCGGCCTCATAAACGACAAGATGGATATATTGAGACCGCATCGGGCGATGTTGTGACCTGGTGTATAGGCCATCTGCTGGAGCAGGTTGAGCCTGAGAATTATGATCCAGCTTACAAGCAATGGCGTTTTGAGCATTTACCTATTGTTCCCCAGCAGTGGCAATTGCAGCCACGTAAAAACACCCGCTCCCAGTTATCGGTCATTCGCAAGCTGTTGAAGACAGCTGATGTCATTGTTCATGCGGGAGACCCGGACAGGGAAGGGCAACTGCTGGTGGATGAAGTTCTGGACTATCTGAAACTGTCCCAGACCCGTAAGAAAAGCGTCCGTCGTCTTCTGGTGAATGACCTGAACAGTTCAGCGGTCAAGAAAGCCATTGACCGGATGCAGAGTAATTCCGATTTTGTTCCTCTTTCAGTGTCGGCCCTGGCGCGCTCTCGTGCCGACTGGCTCTATGGTATCAATTTAACCCGTGCCTATACCGTCCTTGGAAAAAAAGCAGGTTATGGCGGGTTACTCTCGGTCGGTCGGGTTCAAACACCGATTCTGGGTCTTGTAGTGCGCCGAGATGAAGAGATTGCCAACTTCCAGCCCAAACCTTATTTCGAAGTATTTGCTCTGCTGGTGACCGATCAGGGAGAGAGCTTCAAAGCCCGGTGGCAGCCCAGTGAGGCTTGCCAACCCTGGATGGATGACGAAGGTCGTGTACTGGATCGACGTCTGGCAGACAATGTAGTGGGCAGAATACAGGGCAAGCAGGGCGAGGTCAGTAAACTGGATAAGAAGCCGGGCAAAGAGTCTCCGCCTTTGCCTTATTCACTTTCTGCCCTGCAGATTGATGCAGCCAAACAGCTCAGGATGAGTGCAAAGGAGGTGCTGGATGTCTGTCAGAAACTGTATGAGCAAAAGCTGGTGACCTATCCCCGATCGGATTGTCGCTACCTGCCAGTGGAACATTTCAGAGAAGCGCCTGAAGTACTGGGGGCCATCCGAAGCAATGATGAAAACCTGACCCAAGCTGTGGATGGCGCACTACCTGATCGTAAAAGCAAAGCCTGGAATGACAGCAAGGTAGGTGCACACCACGCCATTATCCCGACCACCCGAAGGGCTGATATTTATAAAATGGGTGATCGTGAGCGCAAATTGTATAGCCTGATTGCCCGACAATATGTCGCGCAGTTCTATCCGGATCATCGGTTTCTAGCCCGAAAAGTCAGTGTCATCATTGAAGGTGGACTGTTCACAGCCAGTAGCCGGGAAGTGCAGGAGGAGGGCTGGAAAGCTCTTTTCCCTCGCAAACCATCCTCTCCGGACAAAGAAGACAGTCAAAGGCTGCCGGAGTTGCAGCAGGGGCAGACTCTGTTATGCAAAGAAGCCGAGTTAGCAGAAAAACAGACGCAGCCACCCAAGCCCTTTAACGATGCCACCCTGTTGTCAGCTATGACAGGCATTGCCCGATACGTGAAGGATACCGAGATCAGGAAGGTACTGAAGGAAACCGATGGCTTGGGTACAGAAGCCACCCGGGCTGGTATTATCGAATTATTGTTCAGCCGGAAATACCTGGCCCGCCAGGGTAAAAGTATTCATGCTACAGAAACAGGGAAAGCGCTGATAAAGGCTTTGCCAGAGCCCGTGAGCCGACCGGACATGACCGCCCGCTGGGAAGCCTCTCTCAATCAGATAGTGGAGAAACAAGGTTCTTACCAGACCTTTATGGATCAGCTGGAACAACAACTGGCTCAACTGTTACAGGAAGCAGGGCAGTCCGGCACCATCAATGTCCAGGGGTTGCCTCCGGTATCGGCATCCCGGTTCAAAAAGAAAACCCGGCGCAGAAAAAACACACGACGAACTACCTGACAGGAGAAAGAGGGCTGAAAAGTGAATCAGTCCACAGGTTTATTCCTGTTAGCCGCAGGTTTACTCCAAGAATCTTCGGTTTCTTACAGAGGCTGTGGTAGAGTGTTTATCGAATTTTTCTGATTCCATACAGCCAGACGCGTAAAGCCTAGTCTGCCAACGCTTATGGCAGTGGATGAATATCACTTCGAACAGGATCAATCCCCCCATGTATAAAGCTTCTCTGGCCATTCTGGTTGGGCTGGGTATGACCGGACTGGCATCCGCATCGGACAATTACTCTTACACCTGCACCCACGCTAATCAAGAACGCAAGATCGACGTCATTTACCTCCAGCGCGAGTCCAGTGTGCCCTGTGAAGTTCGCTATACCAAAGATGGTCAGGAAGAAACACTTTGGAACGCCAGTTATACCGAAGGTTATTGTGAAGAAAAGGCTACTGAGTTTGTGAAAAAGCAGGAAGGCTGGGGTTGGAGTTGTTCAGTGGATCAGCCTGAAACCGATGACAGTTTACCTGAAGATGCTGAAGTCAAAGCTTCAGAGTCTGACAAGCACGAGCGTTGAAATCACAAGCTTTTACTGGTTAGAGAAGAGCGATTAAACGCTAAAGAACCTGCCTGCCCGGCAGCATGAATCTGAATCAATGAATGATTTTCGATGGAAATCGAACTCTGTGGCCAGATCCGGGTCATAGAATGATCAAGATCTGATTCAGGAATGCTTCATGCTGCCAGCTTACTCTCCCTTCGATACGTATTAACAGTCAGCAGTTCATTCTGAAGGGCTATGTCAACACTGGCTTTATCCGTCTACGATTTAAATGTAAACAGTGCGGTGAAAAGATGAAGCACATAGGGTTCAGTTTCCTAAAACCGACCTGAAGCAGTAATGCAGAGATAAACACCGCCATTCACCAGCAGGGGGAGTAGTCAGTTCAACCAGACAGAGTTACAAGACATTTGACGACTGTCATGCAGTGGTTAGGTGTCTTTCGCCCTGAATAAAGTGAGTTCAGCAAAAACTCGCTGATTCGAGTCCCGCCAGAAAAGAAAACTTCATTAGACCACCCTCAGCAGAAATCAACCGGGCTTGTGCAACAACCGGATAAGATTGCGGCTGGGCGTAATCTATCCTAATTCGTTTATCCTAACTCGTTATGCAGCTGCACTTGAGGTTTGCTGGGTGTAAAGAAAATCCAAATAATCTAGGTTAAGGGAACTTTTCTTTTTAAATTATATCAAATAATTGAATAAAAAATTTTAAGGATATAAGAGTATGGACGCAGCGGTATCAAGAACACCTGAATCAATATTTTCATCTATTAGCCTTGAGAAATCAAATGAGACAAAATCAGAAGGCACTATAAAGGCCCTAGAAGCTAATTTTGTTGAAAATAAAAGCATCAACTCAGATCGATGTAGTACACAGCAAGAGAGCGCTTTCAGCTTACATTCAAGGAGTATAGGAGCAGTCCCTCAACTGAATGATAAGAGCCAAAGAATCTTACAGTTAGAGGCTAGTTTGCTAGAACACTTTCCTGTACCTGTTTTTAACCCTGTAGACTATGATAGAAGAGCAGGTTCTATTGGCTGCCCAGACCATTACTTTATTTCTAATGAGTACCCTGAGGAAGGCACTGAAAAAGATGGGATTTCTCATCCCTATGCAAAAAGTCCTGTTGACTATCAACGTACTTTACTAGCATTAAGGGATAAAGTGCCGTTAGATACTAATAATTTGCGTGTTGCTTTACTTATTGGTGAAAGCTCCATATTAACATGCTTACCTGAATTGGATAAGATTTGTGATTTAATTATCATACTTGATAATGATCCATTCTTACTTAATGTGGTCATGGAAAGAATTGAGCAAATTAAAACAGCTGATATAATGGATGAATTATATTTAAATCTATCTATTTGTGATAGATTTATATCAAATCAACATATTCAAGAAAGATTTCTTTTAAAGTGTACAAAGCAAAAGAAATCAACAGGTGATTTTCATCCATTCTCCTCTCCATCACGACTTTCAGCAGTTAAAAAATCATTATCAGACCTTCCCATAATACCAGTTTATGCAAACCTGTTTAGTCAAAAAATGATGAAAGAGTTTACAGATATATTGAGTCAGCATCAATCTGATCTAGAATTCTTCAATCTGACGAATGTTCTTGACTACAATACTCATTTTTATGCTCCAGGATTAAAAAATAATTATCTAGGAAGAGGAAGTGATTACCTTTTCTTAGATAAGAGTGAATGTTATAAGCACTTAAAGAGATTGCCTATACACCCTACTACTTTATGTGCGTATTCGACATTTTTATCTTTGTTTAGAAGCGCCAGTGGTTACGCTTATGGAAATGACATTTGGGAACATATTAAAGATATCCCATCGTCATTTTAATGAGATTTAATTTATTGTATGAGGCTGCATAAGTACCCAACCACATGAAATCGAATATTTCTGACTCATTGCTCAGGCACTGGTCGGCGTTGCAACTCTGGTCACATAGCTCGCTATGCTCCCGTCGTTGCGCCTTTATGCCCTTTGGGTATTGTCCAGTACCTGATCAATAAGCCAGAAATATTCGATTCCATTTGGCCGAGTACTTAATCGGGATAGGGCGAAGCCTCACGGCTCCGCTCCTCCCACACCACGTAAGCGGTCAAACAGAGCCCAGACTCCCCCTACTTGTCCAGAGGTGCTTTTAACGGATTTTTTCCAAAGCGCTCTTTCCAATTCCGCGGAATCAGTTCATCTATTTGTCGGGCGGGGTGCTGGC